>CAZMZZ010000020.1:0-26580 GCA_964571215.1 uncultured Gammaproteobacteria bacterium | reverse complement strand
AAAAAATGACCTGCTTTTGAAAACCTAAGAGATCCAAAGCTTGACTACGTTCTTTGCCATTAAAAGCTCCCAAAGCATCATGCCATTTAGGGCCTTTTGTTAGGTTATCTCCCAGTTCTAAAAGTCGCTTAACATTCTCTGGTCTATGACCCTTCTTACCTTCGTGAGTATCTGGATTAAACTGACCTGTAAGTGATTTCTTTAGGTTAGGTAGGATATCAAGGATATCTGCACTAGCATGGGCACTAAGAAAGTCTGGCAACTCCATTAAATGACTGTCGGCATCAAAAATTATACGATCACCAGCATATGTCATCACACCACCGAACTGATCTATTTTTTTTGGTACCCATTCATTACTATTTTGATAGCTTTAACCATAAACATCAAGACAACAAGACCCTAACCAAATTTCCCTGCTTCAAAATTCCATTAACGCCAACTCCAAGTAAAATAGTAGAATGCTTGCCATATTAAATGGAGGGTTGGCAGAGTCTGGTTGAATGCACTGGTCTTGAAAACCAGCAAGGTGTTAAAACCTTCGGGGGTTCGAATCCCTCACCCTCCGCCAGTTTTCATTAATAATTTTAATTCTTTCCAAGCTAGCTGAGGATGTATGCTTTCCATCTTTGAATCTGAGGCAATAATATGCTTTTGGTTTCCTCCTTTAGTTCCAATTAATTCTGTCTTAGTTACTGAATACATTGTCACAGAAGGTCTATTTAACAGGGCTGCAAGGTGAGCTAGACCCGTATCAGAACATATACATCCTTCAGCTTCATTAATTATAAAAGCCGTTTCATTCAAAGAAAGGGGTTTCAAAGCAATACATTGATCACTAACAGAAGCAATCTCTCTAGCTCTTTCATACTCCTCTATGGAACCTGATGGCAGAACACCCACAAAATCTTCTTGATTAATATATTTAATCAATTTTTGCCAGTAAGATATCGGCCACATTTTAGAAGACCAACTTGCATTATGTACTAGGACCAAATAATTTTTAGGAAGATGAATTTCAGGTTTTTTAAATTTCCATGTTGTAATTCCATAATCTAGTTTTTCTTCTTTTATTTTATAATCTAGGCTCATAGCCAATAAATTTCTTTGTCTATTTATTGCATGATCATCTTTAGAAATCGAATGTTTAAATTGATAAGCAAAATGGGCAAGATATTCTCTTACACTTTCTTTATCCATGCCATTAACTGGTTTATTAATTAGATACGAGATAGAAGCACTTTTAAGGTTATTCTGCATATCAATTACCGCATCATAATTTTTGTTATTTAGGATTTTTTTGATGTTATTTATTTCATTTAGTAATTTTAAGGAAAATATATTTCGCTTCCAAATTCTATGGTTAGTTTTAATTACTGAATTAACTTTTGGATGCCATAAAGGAATTTCAGAAAAACTTTCATCTACTACCCAATCAAATTCTATATTTGGGATTTGTTTTGAAGCATCAGTTAAGGCAGGAAGTGCGTGCATGAGATCACCCATTGAGGTTAATTTAATAATTAATATTTTCATAGCCCTAGTTTCAATGAGATTTTCTTTATCAAAAAACTAAATTTATGTCTAACTCGGTGACTTAAAAGAGAATCTTGATGTAAATAATTAAGTTGTATTGATTTTCTTTTACCAATGTATGGAAGATATCCATGCCAACAATTTGGTTCAACTTTGAAGGCTATTAAAGATCCCATGGTTGCTGGAGTTTCATATAAAAAGTTTTCAATGTTACTTGAGTCTTTTAACATTCTTAATAGACCTGTTCTCTTGTCCCAACCTTCATTAAGATAAATTAAGACAGTAACTAGTTTAGTTTTAGAATCACTGTGAATTTTTCCGTCCCGTTTTCTAGAGACTCCTCTTACTGTTGTAATCACAGAACTATTTGATAAATTAATATTAAACTTACTTTCCAGTAATTTCTTTAATTCTTTACTTTCAAGTTCATCAATTAGCTTTTTAAAACTTGGACCAGCCTTTAAAGATTCACTAGGAAAACTACCCCCTTTTAAAATTTCAGGAAAGTCTTTTGTTAAATCTTTAGTAATTTTGTTGTTTAAAAAAACATTAGAAACACTAAAAAAAGGAAAAGCTTCTTTATTAACTTTTGCTTCTTTTATCTTTTTTAGGTCTAAAATTTTGTTCATGGCTAGGAATATAGATAGATATGTTCTTACTTAACCACTCACATTTCAACTTATAAGCTAAACTATGTACTTATAATTTTGGAGGTTTTATGAAATTTTTTTTAATTACTCTTTTATTCTTTGCTTACTCTACAGTTAATGCAGCCAAAATAAGCACTTTATATGAGAAGACCACTCCAATTGGAAATGGCATGAGCATGACTGTACAACTAAAAGAATCGGATGGACCTATAGTCATACCTACTCATACTCACCCCTCACCAGCAACTGCTTATTTAATTAGCGGTGATGTTATTGTAGATTTTGATGGGGATATCAGAGAATTTAATGAAGACGATGTATGGATTGAACCGGCTTTACTTCCCCATAGTGGATCATCAAGTAAAGCTATAAAGTATTTTGTAGTTTATCATCATCCAAGCGGTCAACCTTATAGGAATTAATTTTTTAGGTTATCTTTTTCTAAAATTCGTCTAAAAAAAGGTACCATTGTTGTGCTATCTTGGGCACCCTGTAGGAGATATTTTTTATTCAAAATAAAGGTAGGGACTCCGGAGATACTCATTTCTCTTATTTCTTCTTTTTCAAGATTGATTTCTTTAATACCTTTATCGCTGTCAAGAAAGTTCTTTATTTCCTTCTTAGAAAGTCCTAGAGAATGAGCTATTTGAACTAATTCTTCTTTTAATCCTATATTTACTCCATAAGTAAAGTAAGCCTCAAAAAGCTTTTCATACAATTCATTTTGGAGGTTTATGTGTTTTACATACCAAACCAGTCTATGAGTTAGAAAAGTATTAGGTATAACTTTTATTTTTTTAAAGTTGAAGTTAAACCCCAATTCCTTACCAATAGTTTGAATTGCTTCACTGGAGCCTTTTAAGTTAAAACGGTTGTTTTTTCTAGCAATACCCTGAACGGGTATTTGTGGTCTTAATTCATAAGGTTTCCAGTTAATATTAAAGATAATTTCCTTCGAAAGTATCTTGTAAGATTTTTTGAGGTTTTTTAATCCTATTACACACCAAGGGCACACGATATCAGAGACTATTTCTACTCTAAGTATATTTTTTTTCATATTAATTTATAACTTAGGTACTATAGTAAATGTTAAAGAGAGAAAAACGAAATAGTGAAATCTATCTGTGTATTTTCAGGTTCTAGCTTAGGTAAAAGAGATAGTTATTCTGCAATTGCTGAAGATTTAGGAAGGGCAATAGCTAAAGAAAACTACCTTATGGTTTATGGAGGAGGAAGCTTAGGGCTAATGGGTAAAACCGCTGATTCAGTTTTAACTAACGGTGGAAAGGTCATTGGAGTAATAACTGAACAATTAAATGATATAGAGGTTGGTCATAAGGGTCTTACCGAGTTAATCATAGTTTCTACTATGCATGAAAGAAAAGCAAAAATGGCAGAACTCTCTGATGCAATCATAGCTTTGCCAGGAGGGGTAGGTACCTGGGAGGAGTTTTATGAAGCTCTAGCTTGGAATCAATTAGGTATATACTCTAAACCTATAGTTCTTTTAAATGTAGATAATTACTATACAGAGCTTTATAAATTTACTAAGAAAGCTGTAGATGAAGATTTTTTACCACCATCAACTTTTGAAGACCTAATACTTTGTAATTCAGTTTCTGAAACTCTCTTAAATATTAAGAAATTTAAAAAGAAAGATGGAAGAGACTGGTTTAAGAGACTAGGAAGAAAAGAATTATCAATAGATTGAACTATCTTTAATTTTTAAGTTAATTAATATAAAACATTGATTATATAAATTATTTTTTAAATTAATTAGTATTTAAATTTTTCTATAAAGGTTGCAAATTTTTTTTAAGTTGGCAAAATAACAATAAGCTATTTTTCGGAAGAAACTGGACCTCGAGACCCAGATTTAGAAGAAGATGGACAGAAGGAGAAGGGTGAAAGGAACAGCGAAAGTTGGCCACCTGCGGCAGAAAGGGTACTAGCCGTACAGTGTAAAACCCACACTGACCCCTTCAACTTCGCACTTCTAGAATTTAAACTCCTTAATTAATCTATGGCTTACCTTCCCTTTACTAGATGCACTTTCATAGACATCTAAAGAAATAAATGTTGCTTTAAGAGGTTCTTCAAGGCTTTTTAGCTCTCTGATTGGTCTATTCTTATCTTTAAATCTTGCTAGAGTAATATGCGGCCTGAAAGCTTTCAATTGTGTATCAAAACCTATTTGTGCTACAAGTGTTTTTACTTGTTGTTGTAATTTTTGTAGTTGAGAAGAAAGAGTAACATTTGCAACAATAACTTGACCATTTTCATTAGGAAAATAATTGATTCCAGTTATTTCAAGATTTAAAATACTGCCCATTACCTCTATCTCTTCAAATTTAACATACATTTCTTCAATTTGTTCGGGTTCCATGTATCCGTTAAAGTTTATTGTTATATGGTGGTGTTTATCCTTAGCCCATGTTACTTGAGCTTCTTTTATCATTTCTTTCTTTAGACCTTGTTTCAGATTAATAATTTCATTATTGAAATTATTATCAGGAGTTAGAGCTATAAATATTCTTGTCATAATTTTTTTGGCCTGATGATAGTCAATAGTTACATTGAATCAAGTTTTTTTTAACTTGTTAATATAAAATACTTTAAAGGAGGGTCAGTTTGTCAATAAAAAAAAGAGTACTAACTGGTGTTACTACTAGCGGAACACCTCATTTAGGAAACTTAGCTGGTGCCGTGTTGCCAGCAATTAAAGCTAGTAAAAATAAAGATACTAATTCTTTTCTTTTTTTAGCTGATTATCATTCTCTTATTAAAAATCTAGATCCTAAATTAACACACTCTTCTAGCTTAGAAATAGCTGCTTGTTGGTTGGCTTGTGGTTTGGATCCAAAAAAAGTAACTTTTTACAGACAGTCAGATATCCAAGATATCATGGAGTTAACTTGGATACTGAGTTGCTTAACCGCCAAAGGCCTAATGAATAGAGCTCATGCATATAAAGATGCAGTTTCAAAAAATGAACAGTTCAAAAATCAAGATATCGATAAAGGAATAACCATGGGACTTTTTAATTACCCTATTCTTATGGCTGCAGATATTCTTATATTCAATGCTGATATTGTCCCAGTTGGTCAAGATCAGAAACAACATTTAGAGATGACAAGAGAAATAGCTCGAAGATTTAATCATCATTACGGAGATATCTTTACTATTCCCAGTCCTCAGATTAATAAAGAGTCTGGAGTAATCCCAGGGCTTGATGGTAATAAAATGAGCAAAAGTTATAACAATGTTATTCCAGTATTTAAAACAAAAGATGAATTTAGAAAAAGCGTTATGAGAATAAAGACGAATTCTTTAAAACCAGGAGAACCTAAAGAGACAGAGAGTTGTTCAATTTTTAAAATTTTTAAGTCTTTTGCAAATGAAAAAGAGATATCAGACTTCCAATTTGAATACTCAGAAGGGATAGCTTGGGGAGAAGCAAAAGAGAGACTATTTGATCTGCTTCTAGACAGGTTAGAACCTTACAGAAAAGAATATAAAAGAATAATTATGGATAAAGGGGAAATAGAAAAGATTCTTCAAGAGGGAGCATCTAAAGCTCATGAAGTAAGTTCACCTCTTATTTTAGAAATTAGAAGAGCAGTTGGAATAAAGAGCTTTTAAAAAAATTTTCACAAGAAAATTTATTTAACAATGAAAGAAATTGGGCGTGAGCTTCCTGCAACCATATGGTATTTAGCAGCAGGTCTATTTTGTATTGGAGCTGGCCAATCAATAGTATTTATTACAATTCCTCCTTTAGCCAGAGATATGGGTTTAACAGAAATACAAATAGGCTCCATATTTGCAATATCTGCCTTAGCCTGGATAATTCTTAGCCCATTTTGGGGCAAGCTCAGTGATCGAATAGGAAGAAAGAGGGTCATTATTATAGGCTTGGTTGGCTTTGCTGTATCCTTAATATTTTTTAGTAGCACAATCCTTTTAGGACAGAAGTCTATAATAACTGGAGGAATTTTATTTTTCTTATTAGTTCTAGCTAGGCTAATTAATGGAATTTTGGGAAGTGCTACCAGACCAGCTTCAGGAGCTTGGATCGCAGATATAACTGATATCAAAGATAGAAGCAGGGCATTTGCTCGTCTAGACTCTGGTTTTTCTTTCGGAAGAATCCTAGGTCCAGCAATTGCAGGATTCCTTATTCTTATTTCTTACACAACACCTTTTTTATTATTTGGAATAATGGCATTGATAGTGGCAATATCAATTTCTTATCAACCAACTTCAAGAAAACTTCAAACTAATAAAGCACTTAAAAAAGAACTTTCTTTTTTAGATTCTTCAGTATGGCCTTTCTTATTAGTATCTGGATGCTTTGGAATCTGTAACGCTTCTTTAGTGCAGACATCTTCTTTCTTTTTTGAAGATATCATAATCCCAACATCTGGTATTTCTTTTTTAGGCTACTCTTTTAATCAACCTATAACATTTGCGAGCTTAGGTTTTATGTTAACTGCTTTAGGAATTATTACAGGTCAATTATTATTTGCAGATAGACTAAAAGTCTTACCTGGAAATCTCATTCGTTTTGGTTCTTTTTTAATTACATTCTCATTTTTGGGTATTTCTTTTAGTAACTCTCTTTTATCTGTTTATTTACCATTATTTGTATATGGAATAGGTGCTGGTTTGTTAGGCCCAGGTATCTCAGCCTCTCTTTCTCTTTCTGTAGGAAAGGCTAACCAAGGAGCAGCAAGTGGTTTTTTAGGTATGGTTATTCCAATAGGTCATATTATTTCACCTTTAGTTATTATGCCTCTATATAGTCAAATTACTCCTAAAGCTCCTTTTTTATTTGGTTTCATAATTATGTGTCTTGCTATTCTTTTTATAGAACTTAATAAAAGACATAACTGGATAAGAAATAAAAGATATATTTCTAAAAATGAAAATGCTTTAAATGGTGCTCTTTAGAGCAGTTATTAAGTGATATTATTGGTACTAATAGAAAGGAGAATAGTATATGAGTAATTTATTTTCAGTTAAGAACAAAGTAGCACTCATAACTGGAGGTACTAGAGGGGTTGGTTTAATGATAGCTAAAGGATATATAAGATCTGGAGCTAAGGTCTATATTTGTTCTAGAAATTCTCAAGTTGGGAAAGAAGAAGCAGAGAAGTTATCCCAAGAAGGAGAGTGTATTTACATTCAATCAGACTTATCTACTTGTGAAGGAGTTACTGCTTTATCTGAAGAAATAAAATCCAAAGAATCAAAAATTAATTTATTAGTTAACAATGCTGGAAAAACTTGGGGAGCTCCTCTAGCAGAATACCCAATGGATTCATGGGATATGGTAATGAGAATAAATGTAAGCTCACCATTTCAATTAATAAAAGAGCTGTTGCCTTTATTAAGAAAAGCAGGCGTAAGTGATGACCCTTCACGAATAATAAACATAGGCTCTCCGGCGGGTTCATTATCCGGAGGACTTAATGCTTATGCTTATAACACTAGTAAAGCAGCTTTACATCATTTAACTAGAGTATTAGCCAAAGAATTAGCTAAGGATGCCATCAATGTAAATACTATTTCGCCAGGCCCCTTTCCAAGTAAAATGACTGATTTTATGGTAGGTGAAGAGACTTTCTTAGATTATGCTGGTAACTCAACACCATTGGGAAGATCAGGAAAAGAGGAGGATATGATCGCTACTTCTTTATTTCTTGGTGGAAAAGGAAGCGCTTATATAACTGGTGCACTTATACCTTTAGATGGGGGCACAACACTTGGAAGATAATAAATAGGAGACTTTATGTTTAAAAAAGATCTATTAAAAGGAAAAAGAATTCTTGTAACTGGAGGTGGAACTGGATTAGGTAAAGAAATTTCTAGATATTTCTTAAAGTATGGTTCAGAGGTAATTATATGTGGTAGAAGAGGAGAAGTGCTCGAAGAAGCTGCTAATGAATTAATGGAAGAACAAGGGGGGTTGGTTAAATTTTATCCTTTAGATATCAGAGCTCCTCAAGATGTTGATCAAACTATAGAAGAGATCTTCTCAGAAGGACCCCTAGATGGTTTAGTTAATAATGCAGCAGGAAACTTTATTTCTAGAACTAAAGATCTTTCCCACAGAGGATTTGATGCTATAGCTAGTATAGTTTTTCATGGAACTTTTTATGTCACTCATTCTGTAGGAAAAAGATGGCTAGAAATGGAACATAAAGGAAGTATTATCTCAATTTTAGCTACATGGGTGTGGACCGGCTCTGCTTTTGTAGTACCTTCTGCAATGTCTAAAAGTGGTATCCATGCAATGACCAAATCTTTAGCGGTTGAATGGGGTAGGACAGGGGTAAGAATAAATGCAATAGCACCGGGCCCGTTTCCTACTGAAGGTGCTTGGGCTAGATTGAATCCAAATCAAGAAATAGATGAAGAAGGTGGGGCTAGCAATTACAACCAAAACCCAATGGGGAGAGTAGGAGAAATGGAAGAATTAGGGAACTTAGCTACATTTTTGATGTCAGATGGTTGTGATTACTTAAATGGTCAAACTATAGCTCTTGATGGAGCTGAATATCTTACTGGAGGTACATTTAGACACCTTTCTACCCTTTCAGATGACGATTGGGAAAATATTAAAAATTCTATAAAGAAGACTAATGAAAAAGACAAAGCTAAAAGATCAGTATAATGTGCATTTAACTTTAGAAGTTTATTATGAATAATGCAGTTATATCAGAAATGAAGAGGGTACTAGATCTTCAGAAACAAACCCAAATAAAAGAAGGCCCTCCTAGTTTGGAATTACGCCTTGATCGAATTGATCGGTGTATATCGATGGTTAAAAAATACGAGAAAAAGATAATTGAGTCTTTACAACAGGATTTTGGCAATAGAGATCCTGTCATGAGTGTGATGACTGAGGTGGAATCTTCAGTAGGATCCTTAAATCATGCAAAGAAACACATTAAAAGATGGACTAAACCTGATAAAAGGTCGCCTGTAGTTCCTGGTTTAGGTTCTCTTATAAAAATACTAGGAGCTAAGGCTTGGATAGAATATCAGCCTAAAGGGACAGTAGGTGTCATAAGTCCTTGGAACTTTCCTGTTAATTTAATTTTGATGCCTTTAGCGGGTATTTTCGCAGCAGGCAATAGAACTATGATTAAACCTTCAGAAATGACTCCTTCAACTTCTTCTCTCTTAGAAGAAATGTTTAAAGATTTTTATGACGAATCAGAGGCAGCAGTTTTTAATGGTGACCCTGAAATTGGAGCTGCTTTTAGCAGTTTGCCTTTTGATCATATGATTTTTACTGGTGGTACCGAAATTGCTAAACATGTTATGAAAGCAGCTTCAGATAATCTAGTACCTCTCACTCTAGAGCTTGGCGGAAAATCTCCTGTAGTTGTTGGAGAAAGTGCTGATATATCAAACGTGGCAAGAAGAGTTATGGTCGGTAAGACAATGAACGCTGGTCAAATCTGTCTAGCTCCTGACTATGCTCTTATTCCAAAAAACAAGATAGATTCTTTTGTAAAAGAAAGTAAGAAAGTAGTTAGCTCGATGTTTCCAAGCATAAAAGATAATGAAGATTACACCTCTATTATTAATCAAAAGCATTATGAGAGAATTAAATCGTATATAGAAGATGCACAGTCAAAAGGAGCTGAAGTGGTAGAGATAAATCCAT
This sequence comes from uncultured Gammaproteobacteria bacterium, assembly GCA_964571215.1. Taxonomy (GTDB): domain Bacteria; phylum Pseudomonadota; class Gammaproteobacteria; order Magnimaribacterales; family Magnimaribacteraceae; genus CAJWPI01. The sequence continues at coordinate 16,713 of CAZMZZ010000020.1, read as the reverse complement.
CAGAGGAGGATTTTAGCCAACAAGAACATCACAAGATCCCACCCACCTTAATTCTTAATCCTACAGAAGATATGAAAATTATGCAGGAAGAGATTTTTGGTCCAGTGCTTCCAATAAAATCCACAGAAGAACTACAGGAGTCTATAGACTACATTAATAGCAAAGAAAGACCATTGGGACTATATTATTTTGGTGAAGATTCAAGGGAACAAGATCATGTTTTAAAAAGAACAGTTTCAGGAGGAGTTACTTTAAATGATGTAATTTGGCATGTAGGCCAAGAGAACCTTCCCTTTGGTGGTATTGGTCCAAGCGGCATGGGGTCATATCATGGAGAAGAAGGATTTAAAGAATTTAGTCATGCCAAGTCTATATACAAGCAGCCTAAACTAGACTTAATGAAGTTAGCAGGTTTTGTTCCCCCCTATAAAAAGAAAACTGAAAACACTTCTTCGACTTCATAAGTCAGATTTCTAAAGACAAAATAACTGTGCCTGTGTACAACTTCCATGAATCATCTTCCTCTATATATAGCAGCAAAATATCTTAGGAGTAAGAGGAGAGGTTATTTATCTTTCGTATCGGGGGTTGCTCTTTTAGGAATTACCCTGGGTGTGTCTTTGCTTATTCTTGTTTCATCAGTTATGAATGGTTTTGAAAAGGAACTGAAAGATAGAGTTTTACAATCTATTCCTCACGCATCTATTACCGGAAATATTTCAATACAAGAAATGCAAAGATTGAGAGATGAACTTACAAAAAACACAAAAGTGTTGGGCTCATCTCCCTTTATAGAAACTCAAGGACTAATTAGCTCAAACTCTTCTTTAAAAGGTATTTATCTTTATGGAATTTATCCTGAAATTGAAGAAGAAGTTTCTATAATCAAACAAAGAGTTATTTATGGAAACTTAAATAATTTAGACAACACTAGTTTTGGACTTGTAATTGGAGATATTCTTGCTGCTCAACTAGATGTTGGTTTAGATGATTTTGTTAATTTAATAGTACCAGATACTACTTCCGGTTTAGTAGGAACCTTCCCTAGAACAAAAAGATTTCAAGTAGTAGGTATTTTTAGTACGGGCTCTACAGAAATTGATCAGTCACATGTTTATGTTCACATTGATAATGCAGCTAAACTTTTAAGAATGAAAAATAGTGTTCACGGGGTTAGAGTAAAATATACTGACCTGTTTGAATCCAGAGAACAAATCTCTAGAGATACAGAAAGAATAAACCTTGACATGGGAAGTTCATATTCATATCGGGACTGGACCTATTCTTATGGAACACTTTTTAAAGCTATAAAAATGGAAAAGTTCTTAGTTTCTCTTTTATTATCTTCGATAATATTAGTGGCAATTTTTAATGTTGTTGCAACACTACTGCTAACTATAAATGAGAAGCAATCTCAGATCGCAATAATCATGACTGTTGGTGGGACAAAAGCATTTGTCCAGAAAATTTTTCTTTTTTATGGAACATTCATAGGTTTAGCAGGTACCTTTATAGGCTTAATTCTAGGAATTATCCTTAGTATATTTCTAAGCCCCATAGTAGAACTTCTTGAATATTTAATGAATACAAGTTTTTTAGAAGTTTACTTCATTAATTATTTCCCTATAGACATTAGATTTAATTGGATATTAATTATTTGTATTCTTTCTGTAACTTTGTCTCTGGTAGCAAGTTACTTTCCAGCAAAGCTAGCTTCAAATATAGAACCCGCAGAGGTACTTCGACATGAATAGCTTTTTGATAGAGTGCCAAAATATTTCTAAAGAGTTTTATCAAGGCAATAAGACTATAAAGGTTTTAAAAAATATAAGATTTAACCTTGAGAGAGGGTCTTCTATTGGAATTTTAGGTCCGTCAGGATCTGGGAAGACTACTTTGTTACATATTTTAGCTGGCATAGATGTTCCTACTTCTGGGGAGGTGTTATTTAATGGTGATCAATTAAGTAGTCTTGATGTAAATTCTAAAGCTAAATTAAGAAATAGAAACATGGGTTTTATGTATCAATTTCATCATTTATTACCAGAATTTGATGCTGTTGAAAATGTATCTCTTCCAATTCTAATTTCTGGTCAAAATAAAAAAAAGGCATCTAATAAAGCAATTGATCTTCTTACCAGAGTAGGTCTTAAAGATAGGCTCTTCCATAGACCAAGCCAGTTGTCCGGAGGAGAACGTCAAAGAGTTGCAATAGCTAGATGTCTTGCCAACTCACCTACTTGTTTAATAATGGATGAACCAACTGGTGATTTAGATGCTGAGAGTGCAGAGTTAATTACTAATTTAATATTAGAGATATCTAAAGAAGATAATGTGAGCTTGATTATTGCTACCCATGATAGAAAGTTATCTAAGAAACTTGGAAGTGAATTAAATTTAGAATTAATTTGATGGAAAATCTAGACGAACCAAAACGCACAGGTTCAAGTTTAATTGTTTATAAGAGGCTTTTATCTTATTTATTGCCTTTTATTCTACCTTTTTTTGTAAGTATATTAAGTTTTGCTATATATGCTGGTTCTCAAGTAGCTGCAACAGAGTGGTTAAAAAGATTAATAGATTTTGTAAATAATCCCACTGAAGATTATCGATTAATTCTCCCTATATCTTTAGTGTTAATAGCTCTCTTTAGAGGTATAAGTTTTTTTATTGGTAACTATTTATTGTCTTTTATTTCTAATAAGATTGTCCATAAGCTAAGAACTGAGCTTTTTGAGAAATTAACAGTCCTTCCTAGTTCTTTTTTTGATAAGCAATCTTCTGGTCATTTAGTCTCAAGAATTACATTTAATGTAATGCAAGTAACAGGAGCAATAACTAACGCCGTTAAGGTTATGATTAGAGAGGGTCTTCTGGTAATAGGTTTAGTAAGTTATTTACTGTACTTAAATTGGCAACTTGCATTAGTTCTTTTTATAGCAGGTCCATTTATTGGAGGAATAGTAGCTATAGCTGCGAGAAGACTTAGAAAGCTAAGTAGTAGAATACAAACAGCAATGGGCGATGTCACTCATGTAGCATCTGAAGCTATTAATGCTTATAGAGAAGTAAGGTCTTTTGGAGGCGAAGAGTATGAAAATAAAAGGTTTCTTAAAGCTAGTGAAAATAATAGACGTCAAAATTTAAAATTAGAAGCTACAAATGCTATAGCTTCTCCTTTAGTTCAAATATTTTTATCAAGTGCCTTAGCTTTAATAACTTGGTTAGCCCTAGATCCTCAAGTAATTTCAGAAATGTCTTCGGGAGCTTTTATAGCCTTTTTTTCTGGTGCAGCTATGTTAGCTAAACCTGTAAGGCAGCTCTCTGAAATAAACAGCCAAATTCAAAAAGGTCTTGCAGCAGCAGTAGATATTTTTAGTCAACTTGATGAAGATCCGGAGAAAAATGAAGGAACTTACAAGGCTAAAAATATACAAGGAAAGATTAATTTTAAAAATGTTTCCTTTTCTTATAATAATGAACTTGATGAAGATAATGTTCTAAAGAATATTAACCTTACAATTGAACCAGGACAAACAGTAGCAATAGTAGGGCGGTCAGGTGCAGGAAAAACTTCTTTACTTAGCTTGATCCCCAGGTTTTATGATAATTTTCAGGGGGAAATCTCTATAGATGATGTAAACATTAAAGAATATGAGATTAAGAATTTAAGGTCTCATATTTCTCTAGTTGGTCAGAACGTTACTCTTTTCAATGATAGTTTATCTAAGAATATAAATTACGGATCTTTAAAGAAAGATTTTGATGATATAGTTTCTGCTTCTGAGAAAGCACATGCAGATACTTTTATTAGATCTATGCCAGATGGTTACGAAACCTTGGTTGGTGATGATGGAGTGCTTCTTTCTGGAGGTCAGAGACAAAGAATAGCTATTGCAAGAGCAATTCTAAAGGACTCTCCCATATTAATTCTAGATGAAGCTACTTCAGCTTTAGATTCAGAATCTGAACAACATATCCAAGAGGCAATGAATGAATTAACAAAAGATAGGACAACTTTAATAATCGCACATAGACTTTCTACTATAGAAAAATCTGACGCCATAGTGGTTCTTGAAGATGGTAATATTGTAGAAATTGGAACACACAAAGAATTACTAACTAAGGGAGGCCAATATTCTTCTCTTCATAAAAATCAATTTAAGGACTCTACAGATGAACTTGAAGAGACCAAGAAAGTAATTGAATTTGATAGTACAGAATTAATAGGTCAAGATGAAATTGAAAGTGAAATTGAACAAGTAGGTTTTCTAGAAAGCTCTTGGTATAAGAAAAGAGTATGGTTATGGATATTGAGGCCTTTTTCCTTTCTATTTAGTCTGATAGTAACTAAAAGAAGAAAAAACTTTCTTACTAAATCTACTAAAACTTGGAAACCTAAAGTTCCTGTAGTAGTTATAGGTAATATACTGGTAGGGGGTACTGGAAAAACACCACTTGTAATTTCTCTAGCAAATTCTCTAAAAAAAATGGGGTATAAGCCAGGGATTATTAGCAGAGGTTACGGAGGTAGAGCAAAGAAATATCCTTTAGTAATCAAAGATGATACCTCTGTAATTCATTCTGGCGATGAACCCCTAATTATTTATAAAAATACATCCTGTCCAGTTTATATATCTCCAAACAGAGTAGATGCATGCAAAAAACTAGAAAAAGAAACTGATTGCAATGTAATTATTAGTGATGACGGCATGCAACATTATTCCTTAGGAAGGGATATAGAAATTGCTGTTTTTGATGGAGATAGAGGAATAGGTAACAAATTTCTATTACCAGCAGGTCCTCTTAGGGAGCCAATAACAAGACTTAACTCTGTGGATTTTATAGTAAGTTCAAATAGTTCTTTTTCTGAAAAAGACTATAAAGAAGATTATATTTTTACACTAAGACCTGTTAAATGGGTAAGAATTCATGACGAAGTTTCTTATGAAATTAGAGATTGGCCTTTAAGAAAATATGTTAATGCAGTAGCGGGTATAGGAAATCCATCTAAATTTTTTAAATTACTTACTAGTTTAGGATTCAAATTTTCAAAAAACAGTTTTCCTGATCATTACCAATTTCACCCAGATGACTTGGTCTTTTCTAACAATCTTCCAATTATTATGACTGAAAAAGATGCTGTGAGATGTTCTAATGTAGTTTACAAGAATCTTTGGTACTTAAAAGTTGATGTAGATATTTCGACATCCTTTGTTGAAAGGGTAGCTGAGAGTATAAAAAAGATTAATAGATGAGCACTATAATTGACCCAAAGTTATTAGAAATATTAGTCTGTCCTGTTTCTAAAAAAGAATTGGTCTTAGAAGGACAAGAGTTGATATGTAAGGAGAGTAGATTAGCTTACCCTATAGAAAACGGTATCCCAATACTACTTCCTAGCAAAGCAAGAAAATTAGAAGAGGAAGAATTTTGAGTCTATGTCTTTTCTCGTTGTAATACCTGTAAGACTTAATTCGTCTAGGTTACCTAATAAACCTTTATTGGATATTGGAGGAAAATCTTTAATTCAGAGAGTTTATGAAAAGTCATCCTTATCTTACGCAGATGAGGTTATAGTTGCTACAGATCATGAAAGTATCGTAAATGAGTGTAAAAGAGTTGGCGCTAGAAGCATATTAACTAAAACCTATCACAAAACAGGGACGGATAGGATTGCTGAAACTGTTTCAATACTAAAGTTGGAAGAGGATAGGGTGATTGTAAATGTTCAAGGAGATGAACCTTTTTTAGATCCTAGCGATATAAATGTATTAGGAGATTTCATATATGACAATAAAGATGTTGACTTAGCTACTTTACATTCAAAACTTGATAAGCATGAAGAAAATAATCCAAATGTAGTAAAAATTTGGTTAGACAATAAAAAAGTAAAAGGTTTTTCTAGGAAGAACAATTTTATTACTAGTGAAGAAATTATTAAAAGGAAGCATCTGGGCTTATATGCTTTTAGGGTATCATTTCTTAAAGAGTTCATTTCAATGGAAAGAACTCAAAATGAAATTAATGAAGAATTAGAGCAACTTAGAGCATTAGACAATAATAAAAAAATTATAGCTTTGAAAAGTAAAACAAATTCCTATCTGGGTATAGATACGCCTCTTGATCTTGACTTAGCTAGATCAAGAATAATAAATGATAAAGATTAGAGAAAGATTTTCTTTACAGGCTTATAACTCTTTATTAATAAATAAAAGAGCAAGGTATTTCTGCGAAGTTAATAGAATAGATGATTGTAAAGAAGTCGTAGAATTTATAAGGTCTAAAAGATTAAAGAATTTTATTTTAGGAGAAGGAACTAATATAGTTCTCACAAAAGATTTTAACGGCTTAGTAGTTAAAAATAATATCAAAGAGAAGAGCAATAAAGGTTATAAAGTCCTCTTAGGAGGTGGAGAGAACTGGCACCAGAGCGTTTTATGGACTTTAAATAAACAACTTTTTGGTTTAGAGAATCTTGCATTAATACCTGGAACTGTAGGGGCTGCTCCTGTTCAGAATATAGGAGCCTATGGAGTTGAATTATCTTCAGCCATTGAATCAATTGAAGCTATAAATTTAAAAAATGGTGAAATGATTATATTCACTAACAAAGATTGTAAATTTGGATATAGAGAAAGTATATTTAAAGGAAAAAACAACCCTTATTTAATAACATCTATTAAGCTAAATCTTCATAATGAAAAAAAAGTATCAACTGACTATCAATCTCTTGTAAGTTATTTATTGAAGGACGATATTGACCCAAAAAAGGCAACTCCTTTCCAGATATGCAGAGCAGTAGTTTCAATAAGAAACAGTATTCTCCCTAACCCAAAAGAAAAACCAAACGTGGGGAGTTTTTTTAAGAATCTAATTATAAACAAAGACAAATTTAAAAAATTACAAATGAGATTAAAAGATGTCCCTTTTTTCAAAATGTACAATGGTAAATATAAAATTCCAACAGCATATCTAATAGAAAAGGCAGGGTGGAAAGGTTATAAAGAAAATAGTGTCTCAGTTTCTGAAGATCATGCTTTGGTATTTATTGCTTCAAGAAAGAGTAATACAGAGGATATATTAAGTCTTTCTTCAAAGATTTCTGAAGATATCAGAAGTAAATATGATGTTGATTTAGAGATAGAGCCCACTATTTGCTAAATCATGGAATTTTTAACAGTTGCTTCTCTGCATTTTTTTGCTGTAGCCAGTCCAGGACCAGATTTTGCTTTAGTTGTAAGACAATGTTTTAGATACGGGAAAAAAAGTGCTGTATGGACTAGTTTGGGTATTTCAGTAGGTATATTAGTCCACATATCTATGTCTTTAATTGGTTTAGGATTATTATTAACTTATCAGCCTAATATCTTTAATGGATTGAAAATTTTGGCTTCTTTATATATTTTTTATTTAGGCATAGTCTCAATTTTTAATAAATCTACATTTTCTTTAGATAGAAAAGAAAAATCTTCTACTGTTCTTTATATAAGATCTTTTCTTGCGGGTTTAATTACTAATACATTAAACCCTAAGGCGCTTCTTTTTTTCATTACATTATTTACTTTAGTTATTAGTCCTTCTACTTCTAAACTTCTTCAAAGTACCTATGGGCTATATATGTCTATAGCTACTTTTCTATGGTTTGCTTTTATATCAATAGTTTTTACTAGTAAATCTATGAGGACTAATTACTTATATCTTTTACCTTGGATAGAAAAATTTATGGGTCTTATATTAGTTATAATTAGTATTAGAATGTTTTTTTATTGATTATGCCTGAAATAAACCCTTTATCACTTATAAAACAAATTGAAGCTTATAAGAAAGGAACACTTCCTCCTGTTCACTTATGGAATCCACCTCTTTGTAAAAATATAAAAATGAGAATAGATAGAGAAGGAAGGTGGTATTTTATGGACTCTATTATTGGAAGGCAGAGAATGATTAATCTGTTTAGCAAAGTCTTACGTTTAGATGATGACGGTTCATACTATTTAGTAACACCTGTAGAAAAGATTAAATTAGAAGTAGAAATAAAACCTTTTTTAATAATAGACTTCTCGATAGCAGGAAAAAATAAAGACCAAGTAATCAGTTTTTCAACAAATACTGGAGATCACTTTATATTAGACAAAGAACACCCTTTAAGAGTAGAGCAAAATATTTCAACTAAAGAGTTTCTAACTTTTGTATTAGTTAGATCTAATTTAGAAGGTTTTCTATCAAGAAATGTATATTACAACTTAGTTAATTTATCACAAGAATATACTGTTAATGATAAATGTTCTGTAGGCCTTTGGAGTAGGGGTCAGTTCTTCAAATTTGGTGAGGCATAAAAAAACAGAGCTTACGCTCTGTTTAGTTCGAGTTCGAAAGTGTCTACGTTGAGTCTTTTTTTCGTAGCTCCTTAATCAATTTTCTCTTTTGATCTTGGTGGTCTAATAGATTTTTATTGGTACCTTTATCTATTAGTGCTTTCCTACTTTCGTTCTCTAACCCTTTTTTCTCTCCTTTCTTCGTCTCGAGTTGTTTCCAGGTCGGTCTAAAGGGTCCAGTTATAATACTCCTTGTGTTATAAAAATCAACACTTTTTTTTAATTTTTTTTCTTATTTTTAAGGTATTGATATTATTACATATTTGGGTAATTTGGACCGCCTGTTCCTTCGGGACTTATCCAATTTATATTCTGCAAAGGATCTTTAATATCACAAGTCTTACAATGGACACAATTTTGAGCATTTATTTGAAACTTTTTGTTACCATTTTCTTCAATTATTTCATAAACACCAGCTGGACAATATCTCTGTGCTGGTTCGTCATAGAGGGGTAAATTCTTTTCAATAGGGATAGAAGAATCTTTTAAGATTAAATGACAAGGTTGGTCTTCTTCATGATTTGTATTTGAAAGAAAAACAGAAGAGAGCTTATCAAATGAAATTACTCCGTCAGGTTTAGGATAAGTAATTTTTTTCATTTTATCTGCTGGTTTTAAGCATAAGTGATCAGGAGTTGTTGATCTAAGAGTAAAAGGGAGTTTCCCTCTGAACAAAAATTGATCTATAGCTGCAAAAGCTACTCCAAAGAAACTACCAAATTTATGCAAAAGTGGATTCCAATTTCGTGCTTTATATAATTCTTTATTAATCCAAGATTCTGAAAAACTCTTTTCATAAGAAACAAGGTCATCTTCAAAAGATTTAGACTGAATAGACTTAAATATACATTCAGCTGCGAGCATTCCAGATTTCATAGCTGTATGTGTGCCTTTAATTCTAGGAAAATTTAGAGTTCCAGCATTATCACCTACAAGAATACCTCCAGGAAAAGTCATTTTTGGTCTTGATTGAAAACCTCCCTTTATTAAAGCTCTTGCTCCATAGGAAACTCTGTTACCTCCTTTTAGATACTTAGCTATTGAAGATTGATGCTTCCATTGCTGGAATTCATCATAGGGACTTAAATGAGGGTTGGAATAGTCTAAAGGAACAACATATCCTATATAAGCTTGGTTATTTTCACCATGATAAAAGTAAGATCCAGATACAGTTCCTTTTGCAGGCCAACCTAGAGTATGAATTACCAAACCTTCATTGTGTAGCGAAGGATCTAAATCCCAGATTTCTTTAAATCCAATGCCATAATGCTGAGGGTCACTATCTAAATCAAGGTTGTATTTTTCAATTACTTGTTTCCCTAGATGTCCACGACATCCTTCAGCAAGTACGGTATATTTTGCTAGCAACTCTACACCAGGTTCAAAACCTTCTTTTTTAGAGCCAGACGAAGAAATGCCCATATCTCCAGTTAAGATTCCCGTTACTTTATTTTCTTCAAACTTTAATGCAGAAGCAGGAAATCCAGGGAATATATCTATATCTATAGATTGAGCATATTCTCCTAACCATCTACAAAGATTCCCCAGACTTATTATAAAATTTCCGTGATTTTTAAAAGTAGGAGTTAAAAATAAAGGAACCGGAATAGCAGTAGATTCATTTAGTAAATATCTTACTGAATCAGAAGAAACAGGTGTTTTCAGAGGCGCTCCTTTCTCTTTCCAATCCGGAATTAATTCATTTAGTGCTTTTGGGTCCATAACATTACCAGATAGAATATGTGCTCCAATTTCAGACCCTTTCTCTACTAAACAAATCGATAAATCTGTTTGATTTTTTGTAGCAAGTTGACGAAGTTTTATAGCTGTAGATAAACCAGCAGGTCCAGCACCCACTATTACAACATCATACTCCATACTTTCTCTATTAATTTCTTCCATTTTTTTATTTATTTATATTTGTATGCTTTACAAAGCAGTTATAGAATACGCCCTCAATTTATGTCTCTATTATAAAGGAATTATTTTTATGAAGGTTCTTGTACCAATAAAAAGAGTAGTTGATTATAACGTTAAAGTCAGAGCAAAGTCAGACGAATCAGGTGTAGATCTTAACAATGTTAAGATGGCTATAAATCCCTTTTGTGAAATAGCTGTAGAAGAAGCTGTAAGACTTCAGGAGGCTGGGAAAGCTTCGGAAGTTATTGCAGTTTCTATAGGAAGTGAAGCTTCACAAGAACAATTAAGGACAGCCCTAGCATTAGGTGCTGACAGGGCTATTTCAATTGAAACTGATGTAGAAGTTGAGCCCTTAGGAGTAGCAAAATTACTAAAAGCAGTAATTGAAAAAGAGAACCCCGAACTTATTATTTTAGGTAAACAAGCAATCGATGATGATTCTAATCAAACAGGACAGATGTTAGCTGCTTTACTTAATCTTCCTCAAGCGACGTTTGCTTCAGAAATTGTATTAAAAGAAGGGTCTATAGAAGTGACAAGAGAAGTAGATGGTGGCTTACAAACACTTTTATTAAACCTTCCAGCAATAGTCACCACAGATTTAAGGTTAAATGAACCAAGATATGCTTCTTTACCTAATATTATGAAAGCAAAGAAGAAACCTTTAGATGTCATAAAAGCTGAAGATCTAAATGTAGATGTATCTCCTAGACAAAATACTATAAAAGTAAGTCCACCACCTGAAAGAGCTTCGGGAGTTATAGTGGAGACTGTAGATGAGCTTGTTGATAAATTAAGAAATGAAGCAAAGGTGATTACATGAGTATTCTAGTTATTGCTGAACATGATAACAATGAGATTAAATCTGCAACTTTAAATGTGGTTACAGCAGCTCAAAAAATAGGAGGAGAAATAGACCTACTAATAGCAGGTTTAGATTGTAAATCTGTTGCGGAAGAAGCCTCTTCGTTGGACGGAATATCTAAAGTCCTTTTAGCTGATAAATCTGCTTATGAAAATCTTTTAGCTGAAAATATTGGTTCTTTAGTTGCTGAAGTGGGTAAAGATTATTCTCATATACTCGCTCCTGCTACAACAAACGGAAAGAATTATCTTCCTAGAGTTGCAGCATTACTTGATGTTTCTCAGATCTCAGATGTAAGCTCTGTTGTATCTAAAGATACTTTTGAAAGACCTATTTATGCAGGAAACTGTATAGCAACAGTACAAAGCAAAGACTCTATAAAGGTTTTAACAATTAGAACCACCGGATTTGATGCCTGTGAACAAACAGGAGGACAAGCAAAAATAGAAGAGATTTCTATAGATGAAGATCTTAAAATCTCTAAGTTCATAAAAGAAGAACTTGCTGAATCAGATAGACCTGAACTAACTGCAGCGGATGTAGTTATTTCAGGTGGAAGGGGAATGCAAAATGGTGAAAACTTTAGTTTATTAGAAGGAATTGCTGATAAATTAGGGGCTGCTATAGGAGCTTCAAGAGCTGCAGTAGATTCTGGTTTTGTTCCTAATGATATGCAGGTAGGGCAAACAGGTAAAATTGTTGCACCAGATCTTTATATAGCTGTTGGTATATCAGGGGCAATTCAACATTTAGCTGGAATGAAAGATAGCAAAGTAATAGTTGCTATAAATAAAGATGAAGAGGCTCCTATTTTTCAAGTAGCAGATTATGGTTTAGTGGCAGATTTGTTTGAAGCTCTCCCAGAATTAGAAAATAAAATTTAGTTAGAATTTCTAAGCATACTTCCTAGGCTACTAAGGTGGTAAGTGGTTGATCCTTGAGCAAGTTCTAATTGTTTTGCCCATAAGCAATATCTATACAACGAGTAATCTTTGTCTGCACCTATTCCTCCATGCAGATGCTGAGCTGTGTAACTTGCTCTATGAGAAACATCTCCACTCCAGATCTTAGCTATAGATACTTCTATCTGGGCATTTTTTCCTTGTTCTAATAAAGATATAGCTTGTTCTGTGACTAACCTAAGGCATGATAAATCAATAAAGCAGTTTGCTGCTCTATGCCCTACAGCTTGAAAGCTTGCTATAGTTCTGTTGAATGCTTTTCTTTCTTTGGAGTAACCAACAGTCATGTCTAAACAAGCTTGAGTTACTCCTATGGTTAAAGAACAAATAGAAGCTATAGTTCTTAAATTTATCCAATTTAGAACATCAATTGTTTTTGAACCTGAGCAAAGAATTAACGTATTATCTAATTCTACATCTTCTAAGGTTACAAGATAATGAGGCTCTCTAGTAGTAGTTTCTAGTTTTGTAAAGATTAGCCCCTTAGACTCTGTATCTATAAAACAGAGAGAATAGTTGTCTCCTTCTTTATAGGGAATAAGAATAAAGTCTGATTCTTCTGCATATGAAACAAGGTGTTTTTTTCCTGAGATTCTATTGACCCCATTTATTCTTTTTAATTCTATGGTAGATTCATCATTATCTAAATTACCTATTTGATTAAGAGCGCTTGTTAAAATTAGATCTCCAGAGATAATTTTTGGAATGAGGAATTCTTTTAATCTTGACGATCCAAATTCATCTACTGCCATACCTGTACTTACTATAGTTTGAATAAAAGGTATGTTAGAAATATGATAACCAAGTTGTTCAAGTATTATATTTATTTCAACAAAGCCTAAACCTGAACCTCCCAGATCTTTATTAAATGTAGTGCCCAACAGCCCTGATGAAGCTAACTCTTTCCAGAGTTTAATATGGAAAGGTGATCCTGATTCTTCCATTTTCCGCAATAATGTGTGATCGTTATTTTTTTTAAAAATATCGTAGCTAAGTTCTTTAATTTTTTTTTGCTCTTCAGAGTATGAAAAATCCATTATCTGTCCTCTCTAGGCATACCAAGTCCTGCCATAGATATTATGTCTCTCTGAATTTCATTTGTTCCGCCACCAAAAGTTAACACAGAGCTCACTCTGTAAAGCATTTCTAATCTCCCTTCAAGAATATTGCCAATAGAGTTTTTTGTAAGGATAGATTTGTGACCCACAATCTCCATCAGTAATCTGTAGGCTTCTATAAAGAACTCACTTCCATACACTTTAGCAACCGAGGCATCCTCCATCTTCAATTTTTCTTCTGTCATCAGCCATGCCTGTTTCAAGCATAATAATTTTAGTGCCTCTGTTCCACTTTTAACTTTTGCTAAATTAGTTTGAACCCATTTTTCATCGATGAGTTTGCCACCTTCTGAACTATCTTGTCTTTTTACCCAACTAATAATATCTTCTAGAAGTTTCTCTATAGGGGCATTGTTTACAAGAGATAATCTTTCCCTATTTAATTGTCCAGTGATTAGCTTCCAGCCCTTATTTACTTCACCCACTAGATTTTCTTTAGGAACTCTAACATTATCATAAAAAGTAACATTAGTTCTTACACCTCCAAGAGTTGAGATTGGACTTATAGTTAATCCTTTAGAATCGCTCGGAACTACTATTATTGAGAGACCTTTATGATTGGAAGTTTCCTGATCTGTTCTAGCTGCAAGCCAAATGTAATCTGAAAAATCGGCTAAACTAGTCCACATTTTCTGACCATTTATTATCCATTCGTGATTCTGCAATCTAGCTTTTGTTGATAAGGCAGCAAGATCTGTTCCTGCATTAGACTCAGAGTAGCCTATAGCAAATATAGTTTTTCCAGAAAGTATTCCAGGAATTAACTTCTCTTTAAGTTCATTAGTGCCAAATTCAGCAATAGTTGGTCCAATAGAGTCAGTTGTTAAAAAAGGGTAGGGGAAACCACACCTCATGACTTCTTCAGTAAATATATATTGTTCAAGGGGTGTAGCTTCCTTGCCTCCGAATTCTTTAGGCCAACATAATCCTATCCAGCCATCTTGACCAATTTGTTCAAGAGCTTTTCTAAACTCAGGCCCCCCTCCCTCTGCAGCTCCTTCATTGAGTTCTTTTTTTAATTTTATATTCATCAAGCTCTTAAAATAAGAACGAAGTTCATTTCTAAGTTGAATTTGCTTCTTAGTAAATTCTATTTTCATATTTATATTTTCTTTAGCACTGTAGCTGATTCTATATGATCGGTATAAGGAAATTGATCAAACATGCCTGTAGCTATTGTTTTATGGCTTTTCGACAAATTATCTATATCTTTTTGTAAAGAGCTAAAACCACAAGAAACATAGATTATTTGATTAAACTGTTTTATTTTTTTTAAAGTTGATTTATCAATACCACTTCTAGGGGGGTTTAAAAAAATTGAATTAAGTTTAAATTCTTCTATATTGATATCTTTAAGTCTATTAAACTTCTTTTTTCCAGCCAATGCTTCTAGAGTTTCTATTTCAGAAAGTCTAGCTGAAATAATATTAGAACATTGGTTCATTTGAATGTTTTGATTCAAAGCCTTTATGCTAGGTCGACTATTTTCAGTAGACAGCACTTTATTAAATTTTTTTGAGAGAAAAATTGTAAATGTACCTACACCGCAGTGTAGCTCTAGCACATCATCTTTTTTATCAATATTTTTAGTTATCCACGTTAGAATTTTTTCACATACATAAGGATTAGGTTGACAAAAACATTGATCAAACAGATTAATTGAATATTTTTTATCATTAAAAGTATAAGTTTCTTTAACAGAGTCCTTTCCTATAACAATTTTCTGTTTTTTACTTCTTCCTATAATAGATGCATGAAGATTTTTACTAAGGTTAGAAGCCATTTCTATCCAACTTGTATCAAGTTTTTTATGATATACCAATGTAATTAAGGCTTGGTTCTCCCTATTTACCATAAATTCAACTTGAAAAAGGGAGTAACTCAAAATTTGATTTTTTCTGATTAAGTCAATCAATCTATCCATTAATATGTTAATTTTTGGATCACAGATTGATAATTCAGAAATCGGAATTTTAGAAGAATTTCGGGTCATATAAAATTCTTCTTGATTATTTAGAAATGTTAATCCAAATTCTATTCTCGTTCTAAAACCTTCTTCAGGTGACTGATGGTAAGAAATGTTATTTGTATGTTCTTGGAAGAATTCTTTAAAATTAGATTTTTTCTTCTCAAATTGTAATTTATAGACTCTTTTATTTTCTTTATTCAATATTAGAACTCAAAAATTTCCTTGTTATTGATATATTCTCTTTTCTATTCTTGGCTATCATTTCAACCTGATCATTTCCAATCGCACCTATTCCAAAATAAGTACTTTCTGGGTGTGAGAAATACCAACCACTTACTGAAGCTGCAGGACTCATTGCAAAATTTTCTGTTAAAGACACTTTTATTTTCTTATCTGCATCTAATAACTGAAATAATTTTAACTTCTCAGAATGATCTGGACATGCAGGATATCCAGGAGCAGGCCTTATACCTAAATATTTTTCTTTAATCAGATCTTCATTACTATAGTTCTCATTTTTTGAATAACCCCAGAGATCTTTCCTCACCTTCTGATGCATATATTCTGCAGCTGCTTCTGCTAATCTATCTGCTAAGGCTTTCAGCATTATAGAAGAATAGTCATCATTGTTTTTTTCATAATCTCTACAAGCCTTTTCTACCCCTATACCTGCTGTAACCGCAAAACCACCAATAACATCTTTTCTTTTTTCTTCCTTGGGAATAATAAAATCTGCTAAACATCTATTTGGTCTTTTTAAACCTTGTTCTTTTTGTTGTCTTAAGAAATTTAGTGTAGTCAGAACCTTACTTTTAGTATCGTAAATCTCAATATCATTATTATTTACTTGATTACAGGGCCAAAAACCAATAACAGCCCTAGCTTTTATTAAGTTCTTTTTTTCAATGTTGTCTAACATGTCTTTTGCGTCTTTAAATAACTTATTGGCAGCATCTGCTATTTTAGAATCAGATAAAATATCAGGGAATTTTCCAGCTAAGTCCCAAGACCTAAAAAAAGGAGTCCAGTCAATATAATTTCTTAAAACCTTTATAGGAATATTAGAGAAGGTTTTTACACCATAAAAACTAGGTTGAGTAGAATTGTATTTTTTCCAATTTATTCTCTGTTTATTCTTATTTGCAGTTTTAATATTCAATAAAGGTATTTTTTTATTTTTTAATAATCTTTCTCTTACCTCACTATATTCAACTTTAATTTTTTTCAAAAATTCTTTTTTATGTTTTTCATGAACTAAATTTTGAGCTACCCCAACACTTCTAGATGCATCAATAACATAAACAACTGGACCAGATTTGTAGCCAGGCTCTATTTTAAGTGCCGTATGGGCCTTTGAAGTTGTAGCGCCTCCTATTAGTAAAGGAATACTTAACTCCTTTTTTGTCATTTCTTGCGCTACATGAACCATTTCATCTAGAGATGGCGTTATAAGTCCACTAAGTCCTATGAAATCCGCATTTTCTTTAATTGCAGTTTGAAT
>CAZMZZ010000019.1:0-28521 GCA_964571215.1 uncultured Gammaproteobacteria bacterium | reverse complement strand
TCAAACCTAAAACTTTTACACTATATCCAGTCTTCACTCCGAGCACACTTTCTCTTTAAAAAAGATATAGATTATATGGTTCAAGAGAATCAAATAGTCTTAATAGATGAAAACACAGGAAGAGCTATGCCAGGAAGAAGACTTGCTGATGGACTTCATCAAGCAATAGAGCAAAAGGAGGGGGTTCCAATTCAAATGGAAAGCCAAACTCTTGCATCTTCAACTTTTCAAAATTACTTTAGACAATACGAAAAGCTTGCTGGAATGACAGGAACTGCTAGTACAGAAGCACAGGAATTCCTTGAAATATATGGTCTTGATGTCTTAGAAATCCCAACTAATCTTCCAATGATAAGAGATGACCATAATGATGTTGTATATCTCACTGAGCAGGAAAAATTTGATGCAGTTGTTGAAGAAATTATTAATTACAGAGAAAAAGGTAATCCTATACTAGTAGGCACTTCATCTCTTGAAAGTTCAGAAATTGTTTCTCAATTATTAAAAAATAAACAGATAGAACATCAAATTTTAAATGCCAAAAACCACGCTAAAGAAGCTGAAGTTATTGCACAAGCTGGTAGGCCTAAAGTAGTCACTATTGCTACAAATATGGCAGGTAGAGGAACAGATATTGTTCTAGGCGGAAACTGGGAAGCAGAAATTGAACAACAAAATATCGCTGATGAAGATCTAAAGGAACGACTCCATGCAGAATGGAAAGAAAGAAATAAAAAAGTTCTAGAAGCTGGAGGCTTACATGTTATAGGAACTGAAAGAAATGAATCCAGAAGGATAGACAATCAGCTCAGAGGAAGATCTGGTAGACAAGGTGATCCAGGGTCTTCCAGATTCTACATCTCCTTAGAAGATAGCTTAATGAGGATCTTTGCTTCGGAAAGGTTTAAAGCAATTATGCAAAATCTTGGTTTAGAAAACGGAGAAGCAATAGAGCATAAGATGTTAAGTGGAGCTATTCAAAGGGCGCAAAAAAGGGTAGAAGGTAGAAACTTCGACTTAAGAAAGATGTTATTAGAATATGATGATATGGCTAATGAACAAAGACAGGTCATTTATTCACAGAGAGATACCATTCTTTATTCAGAAGATATTACTGAATTACTAGACTCTATGAGAGAGAGTGTTATAGAGAATCAGGTAGCAACTTACATTCCTGCAGATGCACCAGAAGAGCAGTGGGATTTAGAAGGTCTTGAAAAGTCTGTTGTTCATGATTTTGGCATGCAGGTTGCTATAAAAAAATGGGTGGAAGAAGATACAGATCTTGAAGAAGAAGAGTTAATTAAAAAAATACTTATTGCAACATCTAACCAGTACAAAGCCAAATGTGAGCCGATAGGTACAGCTATGAGAGATTTCGAAAAACAAATTCTTCTCCAAGTTATTGATAATGCCTGGAAGGAACACCTAGGAGCAGTGGAATATTTACGTCAAGGAATAGGACTAAGAGGATACGCTAGCAAAAATCCAAAACTAGAATTTAGAAGAGAATCTTTCGAACTTTTTGAGGAATTACTTAACAAGATAAGAGTAGAAGCTATCAGATTTCTATCTAGAGTTGAGATAGAATTTGAAAGCCCAGATGATCTAATAAAAGATCAAAAGGCAAATAAAGAACAAGTTTATGAACACAAAGAAGCAAAGTCTTATCCTGTCAATCAAAATGATAGAGCAATACCCCATGAAGAAAGAGAAGAAACTCCAACTCAAGGGAATAGAAGGTTAAGAAGATACGAAGCCAAGATGGCAAGGAAAAGAAAACTAAAAGATTAGCTATGTCTAAAGTATTAGAAATTGGTGGTGTTAAGCTATCAACTGCAGCTAGTAATTCCAGATATAAGAGAAGAGAAGACTCTTTAATTGTAGTTATAGATAGGGGTGCAACAATAAGTGGTAAGTTTACTAAGAATAAATTTAAAGCCTCTCCAATAAAGATAGCTGAACAGCATATAAAAAATAGATATAAAGAAAAAAAGGTCTTTATAGTAAATGCTGGAATAGCTAATGCTGGGACCGGAGAGAAAGGGAAAGCTGACACTTTGATGTGTTGTGAAAATGTAGCTAATATCTTTAAGATAAAAAAGGAGAGTGTAATTCCTTTTTCGACTGGAATTATTGGGGAATTCCTAGATACAAAAAAACAAATCAAAGCTTTCCAAAATGCCTCTAAAGACCTCAAAACTTATACATGGAAAAAAGCTGCCTCATCAATTTTAACTACAGATACCAAACCTAAACTAGTTTCTAAACTTATAAAACTTGGAAATAAAGAAATCAGGATCAAAGGTTTTGCAAAAGGTTCCGGGATGATAAGGCCTAACTTTGCAACTCTTCTTAGTTTTGTTTTTACTGATGTCAAGATAAGTAAAAGTTTACTAGATAAAATACATACAGAGATCTTAGAAGAAAGTTTTGAAGCTATAACAGTAGACGGAGATACATCGCCCAATGATTCTTCGATGCTAGTAGCAACAGGACAAAAGGAAGTAACGATTATCAAAGGAACTAAGGAAGAAGAAAAACTTAAAGATAGTCTACAACAAGTTTATAAAGACCTTGCTGCGATGCTTATTAAAGATGCAGAAGGTGCTACAAAAGAAATATCGATACAGGTCTTGAAAGCCAGAAATAGAGATCAAGCTCGCTCAGTAGCTTTTACGGTTGCAGAATCTCCTCTAGTAAAAACAGCTTTATTTGGCAATGACGCTAATTGGGGAAGGATCCTTGCAGCTATAGGCAGAGCAAAAGGAATTCAAAATATCTTAAATGTGAACATAAGTCTCAATAAGGTACCGCTTGTGAAGAAAGGCAACATTGACCCTCAATATTCTGAGAAGAGCGTTAATAAAATAGCTAAATCAAAAAAACTAACTATTAAAATCTCTATTGGCGAAGGAAAAGAAAAATTTTCTGTTTTGACTTCTGATCTCTCTCAGGATTACGTTAATATAAACAGCAAATATAGAAGCTAGAACATTACTTAAATAAAAAATAAACCGTATTTAAAGTTCATCTTCTCTTTCTAAAATTTCTTCCTCATCTAAAATAATGGAAGAACCTGGAATTCTATGCCTCTCACTAGCCCAAGCACCTAAGTCCAAAAGTCTACATCTTTCAGAACAAAATGGCTTAAAACTATGCTTATCTGACCAAACTACTTCCTTCTTGCACTGAGGACAATTTACTTTCTTCATTTATTAGATAATTCTAAATACCTTTTATGGAGTTTATCTACAGCCCCTTCCATTTCTTCAAGAGTTCCATCATTTGAAATAATATCATCAGCTTTCTCCAATCTTTCTTTTCTGCTTATCTGAGAATTAATTATCTTCTCTACCTGCTCAATACTAACCTGATCACGAGAACAAGTTCTACTTATTTGAGTCTCTATTGGAACATCAACTACCAACACTCTTGAACATATTTGATCGCCATTAGATTCAAACAGCAAAGGTGCAACATAAAGAGTATAAACGCTAGAAGAGTCTTCCAATTCTTTTCTTACTTGCTGACCTATCCTGGGATGTAAAACTGATTCTAACCATTGTCTTTTTTTATCATCAGAAACAATAATTTCTCTCAATTTTCTTCGGTGCAAATTACCTTCATCATCAAGAATACTTTCTCCGAAATGGTTTTTTATTTCTAGTAATGCAGGTTTGCCAGGTTTGACTACCTCCCTGGAAGCCAAATCAGCGTCAACTACTGTGATACCGAAGGTTTTAAATCTTTCTGATACCACTGACTTTCCACTGCCTATACCCCCTGTTAATCCAACAATAAACATACCTTGATGGTATCAGAAGCAAATGATTTTTGCTCTCATTTCTAGCCAGAGATATTATTTTTGAGAAAATTTACAGCTGCTTTTACAAAAACATCGTTTCTATCACCAGCTACCATATGTGCAGCTTGATTAATTTCCTCAAATTCAGCATGTGGAACTGCTGACAAAAATTCTTTTACATTTCTGTCTGTAACAACATCGCTAAGAGCTCCTCGAATTAAAAGAGTAGGAACTTTTACTCTTCTAGCAGCATTTCTCTGAATCTCTTCTAGACTAGTATTTGAATTCTCAGTTCTTCTTCTAAGAAACCTGGGATCCCAATGCCAGTAAAGCCTTCCATCTTTCTTCTTCCTCAAATTTTTCTTTAGACCTCTTATATCCCTTGGTCTTCTTCTGTGGGGTAAATACTGAGCTACCGCCTCAGCAGCTTCTTCTAGAGTATCAAATCCATTTTGTGCAGATCTCATCCATTCGACAATCCTGGTAGCCCCTTCTGGATCAGGGTAAAGGCCTATATCTACCATAACTAGGTTACTACAGAGGTGAGAATGAAGTTCATCTCCTGCTAAAGAAAGGGAAATAATCCCTCCTAAAGATGCTCCAACCAGAGAAGCAGGTTTCTCTAAATAACCTAATATTTCAATTAAATCTTCTTTGTGCGAATCAATTGAATAGTCTCCTTTAGGATGCCAATCACTATCTCCATGCCCTCTTAAATCTAAAGCTAATACATGAAAACCAGAAGAAGAAAGAAGTTCTCCACTTTCTCCCCAAGCATGTCTTGTTTGACCTCCCCCATGTAACAATATTACTAATGGATCAGAATCTGATCCCCATGAGTCAGCTATAATATTTAAGCCATCTTTTCCTTTAAAATTCATAGAAATCCAATAAGCTGCGAACTAGCAAAAGAGAAAAAAATGAATTGTTTCATAATATGATGGAAATACTAGTACAAAAAGAAATTTTTTTTGATGAATAATATTCCGAGAACTCTTTGGGAGAGGCTTAAATTTGTTGGCCCTGGTGTGGTGGTCGTAGGCAGTGTAGTTGGCAGTGGTGAGGTTGTCCTCACATCATTATTAGGAGCAGCTGCAGGCTTTGTTTTCCTCTGGTGGATACTCATAAGCATATGGAGTAAGTCCATCGTACAAGCAGAAATAAGCCGATACATAATTGTTAAAAAAGAAACTTTTATGGAAGCTTTTTCTAAAGTTCCAGGACTTTCAACTACTATACAAGGGAAAAAAACTTCTTGGCTTGTTTGGTTCCTCTTCCTAGGTGTTATACCTTCGGTATTTGGAATGGGTGGTATCGCGGGATCCGCAGCTCAAGCTGGTAATTTACTTATTCCAGGAATTGGTACAGAAATTTGGGTTATTATCTGTTGCCTTGTTACTTGGATGATTCTTTATTGGGGCTCTTACGCAACTTTAGAAAGAATTCTTTTAGCAATGGTAGTTTCCTTTTCTTTTGTTACTTTAATTATTGCTATATCAATGCAAGCCACTCCTTATGAAGTCACATGGGACAATATACAAACAGGTTTCTCTTTTGATTTTCCCATGGTGTACATAGGTTTGGCTATCGCCGTTTATGGATACACAGGTATAAATTCTGGTGAAATAATTGCTTATACCTATTGGTGTCTTGAAAAAGGGTATGCAAAAGAAGCTGGTAAAGATAAAAATTCAATAAAGGGATGGATTAAGACTATGCAAACAGATGTTTGGGCAACTCTGTTTCTTATAACTATAGGTACCCTGCCATTCTTTTTTTTAGGGGCAGGTGTTCTCAATGAACTAGATTTATATCCTCCTCCCAATGGAGACATCATCTTAACTCTTGTAAATATGTTCACTGAAGTATTAGGAAATTGGGCTATGTGGTTATTTATTATAGGGGCTTTCTTTGTGCTATTTTCTACTTCACTATCAGGATCTGCAGCCTATACTAGAACAATTCCTGATTATTTAATTTCTACTGGGTTAGTTAGAGAAGAAGCAAAAGAAACAAGAAGAAAATTATTAAGAACTACTGCATTTTTTATCCCTTTCTTTACCTGTGTTGTTTATTTCTTACTTCCAAGCCCAATTACATTACTTATCATTGCTGGGGTATGGGCAGCTATCTCTTTACCTATAGTAAACGCAGGAACAATATTCTTAATTAAACAGTTAGATGAAGATCTTCAACCTAAACCTTCAACAGTCCTATTTTTATGGCTTACTCTTATTTTCCAAATAGTTCTAGCTCTTTTTATTATCTACAACCAAACAATTGGTTTTTAAACTAAACTATTTGTTAGCTATATTTAACTGATCGGGTTCATCATAAACATAACATAGTTCTAATTTCCTTTTCTGAATTCTCCATCCATTATCAGTTCTTCTCAAATTATCTAAATACCAAAGTCCAATGAAGAAAGTTTCCTCTTTTCCTTCATTGTTTTTTAATACCATTGGATTGTGACACATTGTTTTAGAAGTAGCTTCATCCCCATTAATTTCAATAGTTATATTTCCTAACATGTGTTGAGTCTTAGGAAAAGGAGCTAAAGCTTGCTGAAGATAAGCTAAGATTGTTTCTCTATTGCCATGTGGACCACCTACCTCAGTAAAATCTATAACAGCATCCTCTGAGAAAACTGAATCTAACTGCTGATACTCCTTAGAATCTATAGCATTAGCATAAGCGATCAATACTTCATTAATTTCTAATTTGTCAGATATTTCTTTAATGTCCATAATATTTTTTCTTTAAGTTGAGATTTTAAACAGGTTGTAATTACCCTATGATAATCACAACTTTTATGCAATATATTTAATGGAAAGTAAAACTAACCCAGAACTATGGCCTTCCTTCCCAACAATGGAAAGAATCTATATTGAGAAAGCAGAGGGTGCTTATCTATATGGAAAAGATAATCTTAAAATCTTAGATGCTGCAGGTGGTGCTATAGTTGTAAATTTAGGACATGCAAGAAAAGAAGTTGCTGATGCCATTCATAAGGCGACAATAAATAGCTCGTATATTCTTCCCCCTTGGTCTTGTCCTGAAAGAGAGCAATTAATTGCAGAATTAAAAGAACATTGGTTACCAAATCATTTGACAAGAATTCATCTTTCTTCAGGAGGTTCAGAAGCTAATGAAGCGGCTATAAAGATAGCTATCCAATATCAAGCTGCTAGGGGAAAGCCTGAAAAAAAACAAATTCTTACCCGTTCTCTTTCCTATCACGGAACAACTATTAGCATGGCTGCTATGTCTGGTCATGCAAATAGAAAAAAAGGCTTAGAAATGTTCTTAGAGCAATTCATTACAACTGAAACTCCCTACCCTCTTAGATGTCCTTTAGGCAAACATCATCCAGAAACTTTAAATTACTATATAAAGAACCTAGAACAAGTTATAAAAAAAGTTGGAGCTAAAAATATAGCTGCCCTTATTGCAGAACCTATAATTGGATCAAGTGGAGGAGCCATTACTCCACCTGTAAATTACTGGGAACAAGTCCAAACAATTCTAAAGAAAAATGACATCTTGCTTATTATTGATGAAGTAATGACAGGATTTGGAAGGGTTGGTGAGAAGTTTGCCTCTAATTTGTATGACATTAATCCAGACATTCTAGTAGCTGGCAAAGGTATGGCAGGTGGCTATGCAGCGATTGCCGGCACTTATAGCACTGATAGGATAGTAGACACAATTGGAGAGAAAGGCTATGAGGTTATGTTCCACACTTTTGCAGCTTTACCTCAATCATGTGCAGCTTCTTATACAGTTTTAAATATACTTCGGGAAGAAGGACTATTAAAAAAAGCTAAGGTACAAGGAAAAAAATTGAAAGAAACTCTATTAAAAACTTTTTCAGACCATCCCCATGTTGCAGAAATAAGAGGGGAAGGATTATTGTTAGGTATAGAGATCTTAAAAGATAAAGAAAAATTAATCCCTTTTAATAAAGAAGAAAACATCACATTTAAGATTATTGAATATTCTCTAGAGAAGGGAGTCTTCTTTTACCCAGGGGGAACTGGAGAAATAAGAGATATCATTTGCATTGGGGCTCCTTTCATAATTGAAGAACAGGAAATAGAACTAATCATTGAGGCTTTAACTTATTCTTTACAAAAGATATCGCATTAAGTATTTAAAGTTCACCCTGAAAACTCTTTCTTAGAACGCCACAAAGCAACCATAGGTATTGTGAAGATTAAAGCTGAGATAGTTGCCGTTCCCAAGTTACCTGCTTCGTTTAGTATATTCCAAACAAACATTGCGATAACTATTTGTGCTACGTAAAGGCTTGCCCATGGCCACATCCATGCTTTCATTTTCCAAAAACCATAAGCTCCTAAACCATATATTAACCAATGCAAAGGTTCAGTAGCTTTGGCTCCCCAACCGGTTAAAGTGAAACCAAACCAAACCTCTTGATCTTCCGCAACAGGTTTTAAAAAAAGATCAAAAGGCATATATATAAAAGTCATATAAATACAAAAATAAAAAAACAGATTCATCCACCAAACACGGCCTCGCCAATCTTCTTTTATTGCCATTAATGTTATCTTCAGACTATCCATTCTTTTCTCCAAAATTATTTTAAAATTTAGGTTGGTGGAGCCAGTCGGGATCGAACCGACGACCTTCTGGATGCAAACCAGACGCTCTCCCAGCTGAGCTATGGCCCCTGAAGTCCTAGGTTATCAAAAAAAATAAAATCTATAAAAGAAATCACTTCTATCTACATTCTATTTATGGAAGATCTTATACTATTTAACACTTCAGCCTGATCTAATTCTTTGGTAATTTGGTAAACAGGATGATCTAAATTAGCAAGATCTAAAGCTTTCTTCAAAGCACTATCCATTAGATTCTCTGGATTAACTGTTTCATCTAAATAACCTGGATCAATGGCCTGTTCAGGTCCATACATTTCTGCATTTAAAATAGCTCTAAACCAATGATTTTTATTAATTCTTGCTCTTGATAATTCTAAAATAGGTTCAGGTACCGTCATGTTATTTCTAATTTCGTTTGCACCAACCATAAAATCTCCTCTAGCTCCTAAACGGTAATCCGCACAGAGGAGTAGGAAAGCTCCTAAAGCTATGGCATGGCCACTACAGGCACATACAACAGGTCTAGGAAAACTATAAATCCTAGCTAAAAGATTAAAACCCACTTTTACCATTCTGTTAATTTCCTCTAAATCTCCTGAGCTCATAACTTTTAGGTCAAAACCTCCAGAAAAAATTCCCGATCTCCCTGTTATCAATAAGGAACCTTTATCAACAGGAACCTTATCCAACAGCTTTTCAATAGCTTCAGTCATAAGGGGTGAAAACACGTTGGCCTTTCCATCATCAAGGGTAATTATGGAAACATCTCCATCTGCAGATAATTTAACTAACTCTCGACTCATCATTTTATCCTCAAGTATTTTTTGTATTCCTTGAATTGTTTAGCATAATATCTAAAAGACAAATTAGGTAAAGCATAAAAATGACTTCTCTCACCAAACTATCCAGATCTGTAAAGAATTCAGTAACCCTTATAACCGGAGCAGGAAGTGGTATGGGGAAAGCAACTGCAAAGGTTTTCGCTGAAGAAGGAGCTAAAGTTATTGTTACTGATATGAACGAAAGTAATGTTGCTGAAGTCACAAAAGAAATATTGAAAGAAAATAGGACTTGTAAAGGTTACGTCTTAGATATAACAAGCAAAGAACAAATTGAAGAAGTTTTGGAAAATGTAATAAAAGAATTCGGTCAGTTAGACCATTTGATTAACAATGCAGGTATAGCAATCCCTCTAGCAATAGATGATGAAGATTACGAAGAGAGTTGGCAAAAAACCTTTGATGTTCTTTTGACAGGCCAAGTTAACTTAATCAGAAAGGCTCTACCTCATCTATTAAAATCAGAAAATCCCAGAATTGTGAATATTTCTTCTACTGAAGGTTTAGGAGCAACTCCTCGAAATAGCTCCTATACTGCAGCTAAACATGGTGTTATAGGCTTGACAAGATCTTTAGCAAGTGAGCTGGGTTCTACGGGACTCACTACTAATTGTATTTGTCCTGGTCCCATCAGGACAGCAATGACAGATTCCATATCAGAAAAAGAAAAACAAAAATATGCTTTTAGAAGAGTCCCTATGCAGCGTTATGGAGATCCAGAAGAAGTTGCTCAAGTAACTCTGAGTCTGTGTTTGCCAGCTTCATCATTTATTAATGGAGTAGCTCTCCCAGTTGATGGGGGCTTATCAATAAAAAGAGGTTAAAGAAAAGGAGAAGATATGAAAAAGATTTATTTAAGCCTACTAGTAATTGTTTTTCTAGGATGTGAAGAAAAGAACACTTATGACAACTCTTCTATTAAAAAAGTTAACGAAGGAAATTTACATAGACATATTCAAATTTTAGCTTCTGATGAATATGGAGGTAGAGCTCCAGGTAGTCCAGGGGGAGAAAAAGCAAAAGAATATATTTCCCAAAGTTTTAAAAACTTATCACTAGAACCTCTGGATAAAGATTATTTGATAGAAGTGCCTCTTGTTGAGATGACAGTAGCAAAGGAATCATACTTATCTCTAATAGAAAACGATGAAGAAAGAAAACTAGAACAAGGAACTGAAACAGTTTATTGGACAAAGAAGGTATCGGAAAAAGTATCAGTAAGAAACAGTGACTTGGTATTTGTAGGTTATGGAATAGTAGCTCCTGAATATCAATGGAATGATTACAAGGGTATAGATATGAAAGGAAAAACAGCAGTGATATTAATCAATGATCCTGGATTTGCAACTCAAGATAGCACTCTTTTCAAGGGTAATGCGATGACTTATTACGGACGATGGACTTATAAATACGAAGAAGCTGCGAGACAGGGAGCTGAGGCAGTATTAATAATCCACGAGACAAAACCAGCAGCTTACCCTTGGCAAGTGGTTGAAACTAGTTGGCAAGGTAAACAAATAGATCTGAAAAGAGATGATATGGGCCAAAACAGAGTAAATGTAGAAGCTTGGATAACCTATCCAATAGCAAAGGAAATCTTTACTAATGCTAACCTAGACTTGGTAGAGCTCAAACAACAAGCTTTACAAAAAGATTTTAGACCGGTTGTAATTCCAGGAGTCAGATTAAAAGCCAGTCTGGTAAATAAGATAAATTTTTCTATATCTCATAATGTTGCGGGGGTAAAGAAGGGAACAACTCACCCAAAAGAGTTTATTCTGATGATGGCTCATTGGGACCACTTGGGAACTAAAGAAGGATTATCTGGGGATAATATTTACAATGGTGCTGTCGACAATGCTACCGGCATAGCAGGTATCTTAGAATTAGCTAGAACTTTAAGTGCTTATGAAAATGAAAGATCTCTTCTTTTTCTAGCAGTAACTGCAGAAGAATCAGGGTTACTTGGGTCAGCCTATTTTGCTGAATACCCACCAATTGAGCTTTCTAATATAGTAGCAGGTTATAATTTTGATGGAGTTCTACCTGTTGGAAAAACTAAAGATGTAATAGTGGTGGGGCACGGAGCTTCTGAATTAGAAGATATTCTTCAAAGTGAACTTGAAAAAGTAGGTAAATACATTGTACCTGACCCTATGCCCGAAAAAGGATTCTTTTATAGGTCAGATCATATTAGTTTTGCTAAGAAAGGAGTTCCTGTACTTTATGCTGATGGCGGCTTCGACAAGCTAGATGGGGGTAAAAAGGCAGGAAGAATTTTTGCAGAAGAATATACCGCCAAGCATTATCATCAACCCTCTGATGAATACAATCCTAATTGGGATTTAAGTGGATTTGTAGATCAATTAACCATAACTGCAAACATGGTTAAATATCTAGCAAATTCTGATAGATGGCCTGAATGGTATGAAGGTAACGAGTTTAAAAAGATTAGAGAAAAATCCCAGGAATAAAGAAATTCATAATTAAATAGTTTTTCTTACAATATTTTTTTAGGTATTTATCCATGACTAAGAAAATTATTATTGATACTGATCCAGCTATGGGAACTAAAGGAGGTGACCCTGAAGACTGTTTTGCCATTATGCTAGCACTTAATTCACCTGAGTTACATATAGAAGGGATTACAACAGTACAGGGGAATGTTCCTGTGGAAAGAGGTTTTAGTAATGTTACATATTTATTAAATGAATTAAAAAAAGATATTCCAATTCATAGTGGAATAAAAGGAACCTATGATCCAAACAGAAATAAAGAAAGGTTATGGCTAGGAAAAAGAGAAAATATGGAACAAATTGCTCCTCTCTTACCTTTAGAAGATAGCAAAATAGAAGCCTCTTCTTTTATTTCTTCAAAATGTGCTAATAATCCAAAAGAAATAGAACTGGTTACTATAGGTCCATTGACAAATGTAGCTAGAGCATTGGATCTCAATCCTAATCTAAATAAGGAAGTCAAAAAAATAACCATGATGGCTGGTGCAGCAAAAGTTCCTGGAAATATAACACCAGCAGCAGAATTTAATGTTTGGGCAGACCCAGAAGCAGCTTCTAAAGTCTTCAGGTCAGGTATTGATATAACAATGGTTCCTTTAGATGTATGTCATAAAACAAGATTAAGTAAAGAGCAGTTAGTCTCTATAGGAGACCATGAACACCCTTTCTGTAAATTTGTCCTAGAATCAGTAGAACCATGGATAAATATTAGATCTGAACTTGTCAGTGATGAAGGACTGCATCTATATGATTCATTGGCTATGGCCATTTGCTTTATGCCAGACCTAGTAAAAAGCCAGCCCGCCTATGTTGGTATAGAAACTGCAGGTGATTACTCTACAGGAGAAACTGTGTGTGAATTTAATGAATCTATTATGGGAAAAATAAAGAAACAAGAACCTAATGCCCAAGTTGCTTTAGATCTAGATGTTAAAGCTTTTAATGAAATTTTTTACGATAGAGTAATTAGTTTCCTTAAGAATTTATAAGTCTTTTTCTTCTGGTGACAACACTAATTCATCTTCATAAGCCAAAGTAGATATGTCTCTCATTCTATCTATGAATAATTTACCCTTTAAATGGTCAAGCTCGTGTTGGAAAACTGTTGCCAAGAAATCTTCTACAACTAAAGATCTCGGTTTTGCTGCTTGATCTAAATAATTTACTTGTATCCTTCTTGGTCTGCTCACCAATCCTCTTAAACCAGGTACACTTAAGCATCCTTCCCAAAATTCTTGTTGAGTTTCATCAAGGACCTTTATTTTGGGATTAAAAATCACATACTCTTTTGAGATGGGAGCCTCAGGGTATCTTTCATTCTCTTCTTCTAATTTGATAACCGCTAACTGTTTTGAAATTCCAACTTGCGGAGCTGCTAACCCTATTCCTCCATATTCTTCCATGGTCTCCCATAAGTCATCTACCAATTCAGTTGTCTTATCCAAGACTATTTCTTTTTTAGTGAAAGCTTGGGCAGGCTCCCTTAGCAAGGGATTTCCCATTTTTATTACATTATGAACAGTCAAAGTTATTCCTTTATTTACTTTTAGCTCTTATTATACAAGTGTTGTTATTCTAGTAGAGAGTGGTTATAAAACGCTAAATAAATGTTATACAAAAGTGCAAAAGAGCTTTTGAGCTCTATAAGAGATAAAAAAATTTCTTCTGTTGAGCTTTTGGAAGCTCTTTTAAAAAGAGTTGAAAATATTAATCCTGAAATAAATGCTGTTGTAGCTTTAGATTCAGATAGAGCTCTTAAAAAAGCTAAAGAAGCTGACAAAGATCTAGCTAAAGGGAAGAACTGGGGTCTTCTCCATGGCTTACCCATGACAATAAAAGACGCTTATGAGGTTGAAGGAGTTGTATCTACTGGAGGCAATCCTATCTGGAAAAATAACATACCGTCGAAAAATGCTGAGGCAGTTCAGAGACTGGTAAATGAAGGTGCTATTATTTTTGGTAAAACTAACGTGCCTTTGAATTCATCTGATCTGCAAAGCTATAACGAAATATACGGAACGACCAACAATCCTTGGGATTTAGATAAAACACCAGGGGGCTCTTCCGGGGGCTCAGCGGCTGCATTAGCTAGTGGAATGACTCCTCTAGAGTTAGGAAGTGATATAGGAGGTTCGATTAGAACACCTGCTCATTTTTGTGGATTGTTTGGTCATAAACCTTCATATAACATAATCTCAGAGGTAGGTCATTTACCTCCTCCTCCAGGTTTAGTGCTAACTGGTAATGGTCTCTCTGTAGCTGGTCCTTTAGCAAGATCTCCGGAGGACATAGAATTAGTTTTAGGAATTCTGGCTGCTCCCCAAGAGCAAGATAATATTGCCTGGAAATTAACTCTTCCTGAACCCAGAACAAAAAAAATTGAAGATCTTCGTGTAGCCGTATGGTCTGATGATGAATATGCTGAAGTTGATTCAGAAATTTCTAAACTAATAGAAGAAACTGCTCAAGACTTAAAGTCAGCAGGTGCAAGCGTAGAAAATGCTTCATTACCTTTCAAACTCCAAGACCTAGATACTATTTATAACAACTTACTGCAACCGGTTATGAGTGCAGGAGTGCCAAGAGATCAACTTAAAGAAATAGATGAGTTTGCAAAAACAGTATCAAAAGATGACTATTCAACTCATGCTAAGGTAGCAAGAGGAATTTCCATACTTGCTAGAGATCACATGGTTGTGCAAGCCCAACGAGAAATGATTAGACAACAATGGAGAGAATTTTTTACTAAATACGACGTTCTTTTATGTCCAACCTGCGTAGTGCCAGCTTTTAATCATGATCATGCGAACTTTGCTGAAAGGTTTTTACTTATCAATAATAAACAAAGGGAATACTGGAACAGCCTTATCTGGGCAGGACCAGCGATAATGGGTAAACTTCCTGTTACAAATACACCGATAGGATTAACCCAGGCAGGATTGCCTGTAGGAGTGCAAGTTGTAGGTCCTTTTTTAGAGGATAAAACAACCATAGAAGCATCTAAAATGATAAGAGATTTAAGGGGTGGTTTTAAAATACCACCTGACTTTGAGGAAATTTAAATTGAAAGAACATGGTAAAAAACAGATTACTAAATCTATTGAGCTTTACTTTGAGAGTATGTATGAATCTAGCGCTAAAAAAGTTAAAGAAGTTTTTCATGAGGAAGCCAAGATAACCGGATATATGGAAGGAAAACTTATTCAACATACTGTCAAAAGTTTTGCCGAATTTGTAGCAGCCCAAAAGCCCTCAGCTAAAGAAAAAAATGAAAAGAAATTTTTAGAAATTTTATCTATTGAGATAGCTGGCTCTACTGCCATTGCTAGAGTTAGAGATGGATATCTTGGAATGATTTTCTTAGATACATTATCCTTTCTAAAAATTAAAGATCAATGGGTGATCTACAATAAACTTTTCCATGTAGAAACTTAAAAGGAGGAAAAATGGAATATAGAAAATTAGGAAGCTCTGGTCTAAAAATCTCAGAACTTTCTTTTGGTTCTTGGGTGACCTTTAACCACCAAGTTGATACTTCATTGGCAGAAAGAATGCTAGGCATATGCTTTGATGCTGGAATTAACTTTTTTGATAATGCAGAGGCTTATGAGGCAGGTGAATCAGAAATAGTTATGGGGAAAGCATTAAAAAAATTAAAACAACCAAGAGATAGTTATTGTGTGTCATCTAAAGTAATGTTCGGTCGTATACCTGGAATGAGAGCACTGCCTACTCAAAGAGGCTTGAGTAAAAAACATGTAACAGAAGCCTGTCATCAAGCGATGGAAAGGATGCAAGTTGATTATCTAGATCTTTACTTTTGTCACAGGCCAGATCCTGAAACACCTATCGGTGAAACTGTGTGGGCAATGCACAATCTTGTTACCCAAGGCAAAGTTCTTTATTGGGGAACCTCGGAATGGTCTGCAGAACAATTAAAAGAGGCTTACGATTTTGCAAAAGAGAATTATCTTACTCAACCCACCATGGAACAACCCCAATACAATATGCTTGATAGAGCTAGGTTTGAAATAGAATATAAAGATCTTTACACAGACTATGGATTGGGAACAACCATTTGGTCTCCCCTTGCTTCAGGGGTTTTAACTGCTAAGTATCTAGAAGAGATACCTACAGGATCAAGAGCTACTCTAAAAGGATACGAATGGCTTAAGAAGAGAGTCCTAGAAACTGAAAGAGGAAAAGAAAGGTTGGCAGCCGTGAAAGCCTTATTACCTATAGCTCAAGAACTCGGCACAACTATGACAAAACTTGCATTAGCTTGGTGTCTTGTTAACCCCAATGTAAGCACCATGATATTGGGAGCATCAAAAATTGAGCAATTAGAAGAGAATATTACTTGTTTAGAAGTTTTGCCTTTATTAACAAAAGATGTACAAGACAAAATTCAATCTATCCTAGGGAGTTTTGAAACAGAAGCCGGAGATCCAGCAGAAGATGGGGTAGATTGAAGCACAAACTAGCAACGACTTACTGCAACTGCACCTGATAAAGATACGCATTCTCATTAGAGCAATAGAGTTCTAATCTGTGTTATTTTGATTCTTTTAGGAGAATAAAAATGTCAGAAGCTAAGATTGTGCAAAAATTTCCTTATAAAGAAAGTGTCCAAGCTGAAAAGAGTTATTACTGGTGCAGGTGCGGATATAGTTCTAAACAACCTTTCTGTGATGGGTCACATGAAGGCACAGATTTTCTTCCTGAGAAAGTAAGTTTTGAAAAGAATGATGAAGTCTATTTCTGTGGATGTAAGCAAAGCAAGAAAGGTGCTTTCTGCGACGGTTCTCACCAAGACTTATAAAAGGTTATTGAGCTGGTCTAATCATTGGGTGTATAGGAGGGGAGTCTCCTTCTTGAATTTTCTCTATGATCTCAAATCCATACCTTTCATAAAGACTTATATTCTGAGGGTTGGATGATTCAAGATAAGCAACTACCCCTTCTTGATCTATCTTTTCAAGAGTTTTTTTAAGAATATTAGACCCTAAACCTTTTCCGTGCTTTAGCGGATCAACTCCTAAAAAAGCAAGATACCAATGATCCTCAGCAGGATGAAAAGTTCCAAAGATATCAAAGAGCTTAAGTGCTGTTTCAACTCTATCTGGGGGAATATCGGAGATAGTTGAACCAAGACTTTCTGGATCGAGGTGAATACCGGGTGGATGCCAAATAGCTGATCCAGAAACTTCCTCATCCGCATACACACCCTTGGCAGGTAAGCCTGTAGATATAAATTCTTCCATCCAAATAGAGAAATTCTTTAAGTAATCGTGAGGATTAGGAAATAACCAACGAATGAAGGGGTCAGAAGAAAATGCCATCAGCATTGTGCTTTTTACTGATTCAACTTGATTTTGGTCAACTACAATAATCTTTGGCTGTTCCATAGTTCTATCTTATTCTGTTAATTAAGGGTTTGGAATTTAATTTTTGCAACTAGTGGAAAATGATCTGAAACTCCTTCAAAGGTAGAAATATTAAAACTCTTAGGCATTCTAAACTCTGCATTGGAATTTATATCTTCAAGGAGTAAGTTAATTGATTCCGGATCAAAACTTATCCCCCTATTTCTTGAAATGAGAATGGTGTCTAAAAATGACCAATCTTTATTAGGTTCATAATAATAGGTACCTTTACACTTTCCACAGCCTTCTAGATGCGCTACATACCAAGTTTTAGAAAGATTCTTAAAAGTCATAAGCTTACTATCCTCTTCCCTTGTAACATTAAAATCCCCCAAAGCTATTGATGGATTGTTGTGTGATGCAAGAAGCTTATTGAGATAGTTAAATGAGTCTTCTCTCATATCAGAACTGAGATAAGGAGCTGGAAAATGACTACTGTAAAAAGTAACTATGGAACCTTTAATGTCGATATCGCTTTGTAATATGGGTCTAGTATCTCTCTTTCTTGAACTGATCTTAAACTCCACATAATGAAGTTTGGATTGAAGTATAGGAAATTTAGAGATAAATGCCGAATCTATTCCTCGATAATCCTTTCCTTCTAGTAAGACTGCTTCCTGATAACCAAAGGGTCTTAACTTATCTAATAACTCTTCTAATATAATAGTATTTTCAACTTCCTGGAGAGCAATCACATCAGGACCTTTACTTTCAAAGGAAGATATCAACGCTACTATATTTTCTATCTTTCTTTCTTTTGCCTCTTCATTCCAATCTAGATTCAGGCACTCTTCTCTCCACTTTTTAACTGAAATTTTCTTACATGCAGAAATATGTTTAATCCCCTTTTTCTTTTCTAGAGGTAAGAAAGCTTTGTCGTCTTTATTTAAGTCATCATTTGTATCAAATAGGTTTTCCACGTTGTAAGTCATAACAGAAAATTCTAAAGAAAAGATTTTCAATGGTAGGACAAGTATAAAAAGAAGAAGTATTTTCATTTATAAGTAGAATATCAAACTTAGGAAATAGGGAGAAATTAAATATGACTGAAATTAAAACTGGCACAAAAGATTTATTGGCCTCTAAAGAGAATGGGGTAGGAGTTCTAACGCTTAACAGACCTGAAGCTAGGAATGCAATGTCAGGAGAGATGAATGTAGCTCTTCAAGAGTTACTAAAACAGTTTGAAGGAGACCCTGAAATAAGATGTGTTGTTCTAACAGGGGCTGGTAAAGGTTTCTGCGCTGGCGGTGATGTTAAGGGAATGGCTTCTTCTGGTGATGGAACTGTAGGTACCAATACTATTGATCAAGCTATACACCGACAAAGAATGCATCAAAGAGCAACTTCAGGAAAGTTATTTAAAATGCCAAAACCCACAATAGCTTCACTCCCTGGCGCAGCAGCTGGGGCTGGTCTTTCTTATGCATTAGCGTGTGATCTAAGAATCATGTCTAACACAGCTATACTTACTACTGCTTTTGCTAGGGTAGGATTCTCAGGAGACTATGGTGGAAGTTATTTCTTGACTCAGCTAGTTGGATCGGCAAAAGCAAGAGAATTATATTATCTTTCTGAAAGAATAAAGGCAGACGAGGCTTTAAGGCTTGGACTTACCAACTGGGTCTGTGAACCTGAAGAGCTAGAAATGAAAACTATGGAGTTAGCTACTAAATTGGCTAATGGCCCTTCCGTGGCGTTTAGATACATGAAAGAAAATCTTAATAGAGCTATGGGTGGAGATGTAGATGATTGTTTAGATCTTGAAGTAACCCATCATATTCATTGTGGTCAAACCGAAGATCATAGAAACGCAACTAAAGCATTCGTAGAGAAAAAAGAACCAATCTTTAAAGGAAAATAATTAATTAACATGTCAAAAATTAAAAATTTTAAACTTTCAGTTAGTGATCAAGATTTAAAGGACCTTCATTCTCGTTTATCTAATACAAGGTGGCCAAATAAAGAGACTGTAAAAGATTGGAATCAAGGTATCCCTCTTTCCTATATGAAAGAGATTTGTGCTTACTGGCTAGAAGAATATAACTGGAGAGATCGTGAGAAGAAATTAAATAAATTTCCTCATTTCATAACCAGACTTAATGACATAGACATCCACTTTATACACAAAAAATCTCCTCATAAGGAAGCTAAGCCTCTTATTATTACCCACGGATGGCCTGGGTCTTTCGTAGAGTTTCTAAAAGTGATAGAACCATTAACTGATCCAACTAATTTTGGAGGTAAGGCCGAAGATTCATTCCATGTAGTTATTCCCTCTTTGCCAGGATTTGATTTCTCTGGTAAACCTGAGACAACGGGTTGGGGAGTAGAAAAAATTGCCGATACTTGGAGTCAATTGATGTCCCTTCTAGGTTACAAGAATTATTTTGCTCAGGGAGGAGATTGGGGAGCTATTGTAACTACTCATATAGGTCTCCAAGATCAAAAAAATTGTAAGGGCATACACCTTAATATGGTAGTGGTATCTCCAGATCCAGAAACCATGCAAGATTTAACTAAATTTGAAGAAAATGCCTTAGCATCCATGGGTTTTTATCAAGAGTGGGATTCAGGTTATTCTAAGCAACAAAGTACCAGACCACAAACTATAGGTTACAGTCTAGTTGACTCTCCTATTGGGCAAGCTGCCTGGATTCTAGAAAAATTTTATCAATGGACTGACTGTGATGGTCATCCTGAAAATGTTTTAAGCAAAGATGAATTGTTAGATAACGTTATGATGTATTGGTTAACTCAGTCAGCTGCTTCTTCAGCTCGATTATATTGGGAGAGTTTTGGTAACCCCTCTCAAGAAATAGTTAACATTCCTACAGGATGTAGTATTTATCCTAAGGAAATATTTCGGTCTTCAGAAAGGTGGATTAAAAAAAGATTTCCAGATCTAAGATATTACAATGTGTTAGCAAAGGGAGGTCATTTTGCTGCTTTTGAAAAACCTGAGATATATGTCGAGGAAGTTAGAAAGTTTTGTAAAGAAATAGAATAGAAAAATTATGTCTCTTGCTTGTCTTCCTTTGCTTTTTTCATAGCCTGCCTTACGGTATAACCTTTCTTGAGATCTTTCTCAGATGAATTTTTATCTAATTCTCTAACTCTTATGTAATTGCCATTGTCATAGGCTGTCCTAAATTGTTTAATACTGCCCCAGGGATCACCAACCCTTCCGCTTGCTCCAAGACCGAATCCTTCAATTGTAGATCCATATGTTAGGGCTTGTAGTCCTAGACGGTGTAATAATTTAGGACTTGCTTTTTCAAGAACATCAGGAGCTACTGAAAGTATCCAATTCTCTTGAGTTCTTGTCCAAGATTTAACATTACTCATGGTGGCTACTATACGTCTCTTTTTAGTTTTGTTGACACCTGTACCATGAAGTAGCCTTCCATCAAACATCATAATAGTCCCAGCACTTGCTTCAAGATTAATGGTAGGTGGCAACTTACCAACTTCCCCACCACTACCTGCTTCAATAAAAGCTTTATGACTCCCAGGGATAATTAAAGTTCCTCCATTCTCCTCATTAATATCTTGGGGTATAAACATAGTATTAAAGAGTGCCGGAGCTTCTTCGGTTATCCAAGGTAGTAATGGCCCCTGATCCATATGCATTCCTTGAGGGTAACCATCTGGATCAGCACCATTTGAAAGAAAACTATGACAAATCCATCCTTTACCAAGAGTTTCATTTACTAGCTGTTCAATAACAGGTCCAGCCTGCACAACTTCTGGGTCTTGTTCAATACACTTTGAGAATAGATCTCCTTTATTAATTAAAGTATTTACATACTGCCCAGAAGGAGTTGGTTGTTCTACTCCTGCAAGCTTTTCTCCTTCTCCTTGAGCTAATACTCTTTCTTCGAATTTCTTGTATTGATGTTCAGACATAGCCTCTTCTATTAAACAATAACCCCATTCCTTAATGTCCTTTCTCATTTGTTTTATATCTTTTGTAGCCTGAGGAAGATTAATATCTTTCCAATAATCATGTTTGCGAGCTACAGTGGTGTCCCAATACATTCCAGTGCCAAATTTCAGAGGTTTCTTATAGTCAGGAGGAATCAACCAAGGGTTATTCTTAAGTAAAGATTTGTAGGGCTCACCAGACCTTAAAAAATCTCTAAAAAGGTGGACTTCCTTGGGGGAATTGCTTTCCACATATTTTTTAGTAAATTCTTTAGGTATTTTCATAAATTCAGCTTACTAAACTTTACGAATCTATCAACTTTTGGGATCTAGCAGTCTCTTCTGAATAAACTTCGGAAGCATTTTCTAGTTCTTTAGACCAATCTTGCCACATATTCTTTTGAGGAGGTCTAGATCTATTTTTATCTAAATCAGTTCTAATATAATCACCTAGAACAGCTAACCTTATTTTTCTTGAATAGTTATGCCCTGCCATATGCGCTAATCTATGATGCCAGAAAATTACATCTCCTTCTGATCCAAAACAATCAACTGGTTTAGTGTCTTCCATTACTTTTTTTATTTCTTTTTCATAGGCTTCCGATTGAATTAAACCTTTATAAGAGGGCAAGTGTTCGTAGTAAGCTATTCGAGGCTGGTCATATTGCATTTGAAAAGTTGGATAAAGTCTTTTATGTGATCCCGGCCAGACCTTAAAGGCACCTCCATCAGGCAACACATCATCTATTAACCCAACTAAACTTAGGTTAAAAGGATGTCCATCAGTATGAGCAAAATCGGGTTCTTTATCTTGATCACCATAAGGAAGCGTTGCGTAAATACCCCTAGCTCCTTCATTATCCAAAGCAGGATCTACCGGGCCTCCAGGCCAGGCTGCTCCGTGCTGACCCATTGTTTTACCACCAACTTTAGGTTTTACTAAAGAATCTTTTCCTAAAAGATCTTCGGCTATTTGTTGTAAAGTATCTGAATATACTAAATCAATCATCAATTGATCTGTGCCTACTGATCTAAGCTGCCACTTATATCCTTGTCTAAGATTTGTTACATCTTCTTCTTGGTCGATTGCAGTAAATGGGCCTACATGAGTTGAAGAATCTTCTCTTTTAATGTTAGCTTCCTTAGGTAAAGATGACCAAAGTAAATCACGTGCTTTTGCACAGAGATCTGAATCCATCGCCTTTGGAATAATTAGATACCCATTAACCTTAAAGAAAGAAAGTTGCTCTTGATTGAGGATCACTTTACTTGTCTTATAGATAACAGAAAGGCAATCAAAGAAATAGGAAATAAGACATATGCTCCTATTTGTCCGGGTGGTATGACGGGTAATGGCTTTACAGTTATTAAAATAATCCCCAGAAGCTGATTTATTACAACAAAGAGAAGAAAAATTGGTATCAGAGTCCGCCATCTAAAGATAATCAACCAGGCTAATACTGCTTCCACTAAATGATATTTTCCATAAACACCAAAACCAGTAATAATTGCTTGGACAGCTCCTTCAGGGTAAGTTTCTAGAGGAATACCTGCAATAATTCCTGATCCTCCATCCGGAGCAAAATAATGAACAAGTCCTCTGAACGTAAACATGCAAGCTAATAAAATTAAATAATAAAGGGAAATCTTAGAGCCTAAATAACTATTACTAGGCTGAGGAAGAACTGTTGACCAAATAAACATGTTCTTCTAATGTAACTTAAAATAGCAGGTCTGGGAATACTTGAACTATGCTAAAGAGAGCAGAAATTGAACACTTCTACAAATTCACAAGTAAGTCCTAAAAAGTCTAATAGGATAGGTAAGATCTTACTTTTTGGGATAACCATAGCTTGTTTTTATTATATCTTTTACCGAATTAATGGAGCCGCCCTAAGAGAAGGATTGTCATTAGTAGAATACATGTTAGTTGTTTTTGGAGCGGTTAATTGGGTTCCCTGGCTCCTTATGATGACTGGCTACTGTTTATTCTATTTTTCTATAGACACATTAATAGTAACTAGAGCGTTGAACTGGTTTATAAAAGATATTAAGTACAAAGATATTTTACCAATACGAGCTAGTGCATACATCATCTCAATGTTTAATGAGCAAATTGGTAAAGGTGCTATGGCCTATTACTTGAATAGGCGTGATCAGGTCCCGGGATGGGAAGTCACATCACTAATGTTGTTTATAATGTTTTGTGAGATATTCTATTTATTAATCTGGGCAACAATAGGTTTCATAGTTGGTGGTCAAGACTTACCTGAAGTATTTGGGTTGATCGAATATTTTGCCATTGGCGGAGCTATCTTTTTTGCTCTGTGGGTATTTTTCTTTCGAGGACCTCTATTTAGAAATAACAAAATAAGAAATTTGGAAATTTTTCATGCATTTAAATTAGCGAAACTAAAACACTACGGAGCTTTCTTTCTATTGAGATCACCTTTATTAATAGCGGCTGTATTTGTTTACTCTGCAGCACTTGGTTTCTTTGGAGTAGAAGTATCCTCAATGACACTACTGCCTCTTCTTCCTGTAATATTTTTTGCTGCTACGATTCCTACTCCAATGCGCGCAGCAGCTATTACATCTTGGATTATTCTTTTCCCTGAAAATGAAGGTGCCATGGCAGCTTTTGGTTTTTTACAGCATAACTTCTTCATTCTGTTTAATGCCATAATAGGCTTGATGTTCCTACCAAGAGCAAATAAAGATTTATTTGGAACCAAATCAAATTAAGTGAAAAACTTTCTAACCCTAGCTAATTCTTTAAGCCTGTTTAGAATATTCATAGCACCATTCATGGCTTGGGTTATTCTTTCCGAGTGGTGGTTTACTGCTGGCTTCTTTTTAATATTGGCAATCCTTAGTGATTTGTTTGATGGACCTATAGCAAGAAAGAAAAAACAAGATACTCCTTTCGGTGGTTTATTAGATCACTCTTCTGATGCTTTTTTAGTAGCTGTTTTATTATTTTCTTTGAGCAAAACTCATGACATACCATTACTTCTGCCTTTATTAGTTTTAGGTTCTTTTCTTCAGTATGCACTAGACTCTAAATCACTAGCTGGACAAAAATTAAGAATGAGCTCCTTAGGACGTTCAAATGGAATTGCTTACTATGTTTTAGCTAGCATTTGTATATTCACAGAAACACTAGGAATTACTCTGCCTGGTAACTTATTTATTCTTTGCTCTTGGATTTTAATTGCATCAACATTAGTCTCAATGACTGAAAGACTTTGGACATTACTAAAAAGATAAATATATGAAAGAAAGAGTATTAGTAACAGGCTCAAACGGTAATTTAGGAAAAAGATTTTTGTTATCGAATAGTAATTTTGATATTTGTGCTTTAGTAAGATCTGACAAAGCTAAGAAAGATTTAAAGATTTTCGTTAGAGATAATCATATTGAGAATGTAGAAATAGTTAAATGCGACTACTTGGACTTAGAAACAATTAAAAAGCTAGTTAGCACTTGTTCTTATGTGCTCCACTTGGTAGGGATAATTAAAGAAAATAAAAAAAATAGTTTTGACTTGGTTCATAAAAAGACTACAAAAACTATGCTAGAAGCAATAAAGGGTAGTTCAGTAAAAAAAATCTTCTACATAAGTTTATTAGGTGCAAAAGAGAATTCCAGAAATACTTGTTTTTCTTCCCGAGGATATGCAGAAAAATTTTTTTTAAATTCTGGTGTACCTTGTTTAATACTGCAGGTCCCAATGGTTCTTAGTGAAGGTGATTACGCTAGTTATGCTTTGAAAAAAAATGCCATCTCTAAGTTTAATTTTACCTTTAGAAAACTTAGCTTAGAACAACCTATTTATGCAGGAGATATTATTAAAGCTATAAAAGTAGATATTAATAAATGTTTAAATAAAGAACCTTCTCCGAGTGGCATCAAAGTTGTTGCAGGTCCCACTTCATTAACCAGAGAACAATTAGTTAAAAAAACAGCTGAATTATTAAAGGTAAAAGTAAAAGTTTTTTCTTTACCCCTTCTTCTTGGCAATGCACTTGCAACAATACTTGAGATATTATTTCCTAACCCTCCTACAAGCAGAGCTATGTTAGGAGTTTTAGATCATGACGATAATATTGACCCAAAACCCGCATGCAAAGAGCTGGGAATTGAACTAACCCCTTTGGAGGAAATGCTACAAAGAACTATTAGTTCTTGAGAAGGTAAAAAAAAGGAATTTAATCGCTTCTTGGCTCTAGCTCAAATATCCATAAGTCACCGGAATTAATGTTTTCTTGAGAAACAGGAAATCCTCCAGCGTATTTTCTACTTAATTCTGCTAAAACTTGAGTTAAAATCTCTCCTTCTTCTATTCTAACCATATTTCTTTTGTATAGCTTTCCGTCTACTCTCAATAGGGCTCTACCATCTTTTTCAGCTTCCATAGGCCAATGTTTCCAAATTTTACCCATAGTACTGTTCATATATCCAGAAGGTATAAAAATTCTTCCTCCTGTTTCCATAATAAAGGTAGTTCGGGATCTTGGTGGATTCAGTAGTTGAAATTGAACAATAGGATATTCTTTTAGGAAGCTCCAATTAGGTTCTTCTCCTGTTTGCATTTCTCCTGTCTTGAAGGGACCTGCTGTAACCATCTCCAAGGGAGGTCCATTGCCGATTGGACCGTCGCTGAATCTAGCAACAACAAATATACAAACAACAACTAAAACTATGAGGCCTATAAAAGTTCCTAAAGCTTTAGCTAAAAAAAGAAAAAACCTCTTCATAGTGGTGATAATGGCACAAAAATTTATCTAATTAAAGTATGGTCTAAACTAGATCTAGTCCTTGAGATCCAAACGAAGGAAATATCTAGGGGGAAATCCTGTAAGTATTCTAAAAGTTAATGAATGAGCGTGTTCTTTCATAA
The DNA here is from genome assembly GCA_964571215.1 of uncultured Gammaproteobacteria bacterium. GTDB lineage: Bacteria > Pseudomonadota > Gammaproteobacteria > Magnimaribacterales > Magnimaribacteraceae > CAJWPI01. The sequence goes on along the minus strand of CAZMZZ010000019.1, from coordinate 2,477 downwards.
GTTTAGTGTGTTCCTCACCTTCAACGGGAATAGCTATATATTGATTTTTTTCCCCTTTATAAAAAACTTCTACATTATGGTTAGCCATTGCTTGTCTATACCAAGCACGAGGCCAGTGGTTTGCTGAAATATAGAGTTTACTGTCATTATTTATAGCTGACAGCACTCTATCTTTAGATTCAGAATTATGAAAAGTAGTTATAATCAAGCTATTTGAATTCTTCGGTTGAGAATAGCCTAACCAAGACTCAAACAAAACTACTAAACCAATGTAAATAGTTACTAAACTAATTAAAGTTATTCTTAGTACCCTCATCTCTTCATATTAATATTTTTTTTGATCAAGCTATCAATTGCCCAAGCTAAAAATAATAGTAACACTAAAACAAAGATCCGTGGGGTTGCCAAATTTATTGTGGCACTGGTTGGGGTCACTTCAGCGTATTCGATTCCACCTGCACGATGCTTAGATATTTTCAGATATTCATCAGAAGTTACCATACCTATAAAATCACGCCTTGAACGATATCGAACTAGAATGACTTCATGCCAGTTTCCTTCCTTTAAGTCACCGCCCACCAAATATTCAGATAATTTTCCTGAGTAGATAGGATGGCCAGCATTCTTCAATATCATTGTAATGACAGCCTGTCCATAGTTCTGATAAGCAATTGGTACACCTTGTTGTACTTCATTTTCTCCATACTCATAACGGTTAAGGTTGAGCATAAAAAACTCTTTACCATCGTCATCTTTTAACAAACGCCTAAGATTTCTTATTTGTTCAGGATTCGTCTCTAATGCTTCTGCTTTACTGGCGAGTGCTTCAACCTCTTCTGGCGTATACGGATCCATTCCCCACCCGTCATACCAAGATAAAAAAACTAGGTAGAGAATTAAGAAAACTGCTGCATTTATAAATCTTTTCTTCATTATTTTTTTATTTATGTATCAAAAAATAGTTAATAAGGGCCTGAGTCTTTTATGATTTCTCTATGCGAGCTCCAAGTATTTATTATTGCTTCCGGAGTGCCAATACCTGCCGAACGAGGATCTCCAGCTGGTCCAAACCAATGATTCTGAGGAGCGCCTGTAGTTCTTGCCCTCATGCCAGTATATGTAGTTCCATTTACTGTATTTCCTAGTATATCCTGTTGAAATAACACATCATTACTAACAATAGCTGCAGTTAGATTTTGGGTTATTTTCTCAAGAATTTCTTTAATTTTTTTTATTTCTCTGTCTGAATATAGAACTACTACTTGGAATGGTCCAAAAACTTCTTTTGTTATCAAATCAAACTTATCTGTTAGAAGCTCTTCAACGGGGATCTCAATAGCTGTTGGTTTAAATGATCCATAATTTGAAGGTATAGAGTGATCAGATAACTCATCTCCACCAAATAATAACTTTGAGCCATCAATCTTCAACAAAAAATTTATATGTTCGTTTAATTGCGAATTTGTCCAACTCAATACTGGTCCTATATCGAGATTCTTTAGTTCTCTCTTAGCTGCTAAATCTGCTAGCCTTGGTAAAAGATCTTCTTCCCAATTTCTATGAACAAACAAAATGCTTTGAGCTGAACATTTCTGTCCAGAAGCATTATAAGCGTCTTCATCACACTGATTTGCTACATATTCAGTCCACTCAGAGTCGTAATCAGGTCCTATAATTTTCCAATCAAATCCTGCATCTTCAATTCTAATTTTACCTTTTAAAACAACCGATAATTTGTCTGCAACTTCTTTTGAACCAGTAAATTGTGTTAGCCTAATCTTATTATTACTTTGTTTTATTAACTCCTCCATCACTTCACCTTTACAGTTAATAAAATCTAGGTCTTCTGGGGGCAAACCACAATGAATTAAGAGTCTTAAGAATTGTTCGAAAACTACACTAACTCTTGAATCTACCTTTACCAGAGGTCTGTTACCCATAAAAAGAGCTCCCATAGCCTGTAGGGCTGGTATTTCTAATGGAAAGTTAAAAGGAGCAATAATACAGACAGATCCAAATGGCCATCGATAACCTGACGATTCTTGTCCTAAGTGATCACCGGGGTTAGAAAAACTTCTTGCCAAAAATCTTACGTTGTCCCCTGAAAAGTTTTCTAAGAATACTCTTGTAACTGTTACTTCACCTTGGCATTGAGAAGTACTTTTAGGCATGACTCTTTGAATTAATTTAGTAAAGTATTCAGATACTTCTTCTTCTCTTAATAATTCAGCTGCCTTTGCACAGACATCTCCTAACATCAAATATCTTTCTATATTCTTTAAAGGATTGTGGAGACCACTTTTAGAACATATATCAAGATTCTCCCTGAATTCTGAATAATCAACAGTATCTGGGACCCTCAAAAAATTACCTCCATTTAAAGGATCCACTATATCTTCTCTAAAATTCTTACTTTGAACCCATTTTCCTTTAACGAGGTTACAAACTTCTCCAGGGTTATCTGGATTCATTCCTAC
>CAZMZZ010000018.1:0-29264 GCA_964571215.1 uncultured Gammaproteobacteria bacterium | reverse complement strand
ATTGTGATGTAAGTTGTACAATGGAATATAATCTTGCCCTTGGCGAGAAAAGAGCAAATGCTATTTCAGAGATTCTTATCCTTAATGGGGTCTCCTCAAGAAGGGTAAATGTAGTTAGTTATGGTGAAGAAAGACCGGTTTCTCCAGGCTCTAACGAGACTTCTTGGTCAAAGAACAGACGAGCTGTTTTAAAGATTTATTAAGTTTTAACGAATAATTGTTTAAGATACAACCTTATCTAATATCCTTCTTACTTGCTTTTTCAATAAGCTTATCTTCAAAAGAAGAAGATCAGGCTATTAATTTAATTTATCAAAAGATTGTTGCATTAGAACAAGAAATAGCTTCATTAAGGAGCTTAGTTGAAGAAAATGCCTATTTAATAGAAAAGTCACAAGAACTACAGAAGCAAAGGTATATGGATCTAGATCAAAGGTTACATGAACTAAAAATTCAATCTAATTCTGAAGAAGAAAAATTACTTTCATATGAACAAGAAGCATTGATAGGACCAGGTCCAGAAATATTGCTTTATAAAGAAGCTTTAGAATTATTTCAAACTGGTAATTATGCTGAATCTCTTGAAAACTTCAGACAACTAATCATCGATTTTCCTGAAGGTGAATATGCAGCTGAAGCTTATTTTTGGTCAGGAGAATTATTTCTTTCTCAACTAAAATTAGAAGATGCAAGAGAAAATTATTTAGTTGTTGTTAATAAATACGATCAGCACCCTAGGGCTGCAGATTCTTTATTTAAACTATCTGAAATTGAGAAAAAATTATTTCAGTTAGACGCCTCAAATAATTATTTAATCGATTTAATAAACAAATATCCGGATTCAGGTGCAGCCCAGCTAGCAAAAAATACCTATGAATTAGGAGAAGAAAAGTCGAATCCAAAAGACTAAAGTTATAGAATGTACTCAATTTTCTTGGGCCGTTAGCTCAGTTTGGTAGAGCAGTTCCCTTTTAAAGAAGTTTTTTCCTCCTAAATCTTCACTATATAAGCTATATATGTAGGCATTAAAAGCTTTTGAAACCCTTTAACTTACTAGAGATAGTTATCAAATGCTATCCCTGAGCTATCCCTAAATCTAATTTAGCCCATTATTTCATAGTTCATACAAAGTTCGCTTGTAATTCATCCTAAGATGTATTAAAGTTCGCATTATGAATAAGCAAAGAACAGTAATTTTATCTATAAATAGTTTAACCATAACTCGTTGGTTAGATGAGGATATAACTACAGTTGATGTAGCAGAAGGATTAGGTATATCACTAAGGCATTTTCAATCTGCACTTGCTGGAGGTGTGATCTCATTTCAGTTAGCTTTAAAAATTGCAAACTTTGTTGGGGAAGACGTAAACAACATTATTAAATATGATTCAGCACGCAGTGTGAAGTATGCAGGAAACTTTACTGAACTTATAGATTTAAAGTCTAAAAGTCTTAGCCAGTCAGGAGCCTTAAAAGAATTTAATTTTCTTGCTGATAAGATACATGAACATAAAGTTATAGATGAGTTAGCAAGCGTAATTAAAAATTCCCATGTAGATCTTCTAGAGAACCCTTTGCCCGATAAAGAACTACTTGAAAAATTTCAGTCTATTACTTCAGCCTTAGAAACAACCTCTTTCACAGACTTAAGGCCTGGTGTCAGTAAACCGAGGACTCTTTCTGAATCACTTGAAATAAAAGAGGGGTTACGGGATCTACAATCTCTAATTTCCGAAATGTATAGGCATTGTTACGCTTTTTACTTTTGTAGATTGCCTATCTGGCTAGAGCGTAAATGGGAAGATTATGATGGAAAATGGATTGAGTTGGATGAAGACGAATCTTCATATCAAGACTTCATCTTCATTGCTAAAGACGATTTAAACTTTGTTTACTTAAAAGCTGCCACAGTAGATCCTTCAGATTGGGCACCAAGAGGAACTTTCGAGCACTTTGAAAAGATAGAGAAGCCTTACCTCCAAACTGGTTATCCTAAATCTTATTATCAATTCAAAGATGGAGTTCCATTCTAGTTATGTCAGTAAGGGTAGATTTAAACTATTTGTATATTGATACTGAAGCCCTTGAAAGGGCCAAAGGTGAAGATATACATATTATTATTTATTCTGAGAAAGGAGAGATAATTGCTGATTCTGAATTAACACTTATATCAAGTCTTAATTCTTCTCTTTTTCCAAGTAAAGACTAAAACAGGTCATGACCAAGTTCTCGCCTTATTATGGCAATCTCAATATGGCTAAAGGGACTTTTGTAGAGAATACCTTTACTGAAGCCATGGGTGGTTTAGGTATGAGGGTTATAAATCATGGATGGGAGCATACTCATTCAAATGCCTGTCATGAGTATAAGAACAAACGAAATACCATCTTTGATAACAGAACTTTGGCTTATATGCAAAGACTAAGGTGTTTACCAGACAAGATATTAGAAATGAAAGATGGAGAAAGCTTTCTATATTGTCCTGTAGAATTTAAAGGCAGAACCAAAGAGGATCTGGAAACTTTACTAACTGAAAATCAAAGTTTAGAGGAATTGAAAAAAATCAAGCAAGTAGAGCCACAAACCCTAATCTATTACCTAGTTTTTTCAGATTTACAGGTTCATGTTATAGATTGTTCTAGGAATCTAGCTGTAGAAGATCAATTTGCTTGTTGGAACCGCCCTTGGATAGTTACTCCTGGCCTAGAGAATCAGGAACATTATGAGAATTGGAGAAGAAAATACTTCTGTGGACCATTCTATAATTTTAGAAGTTTCCTAAACAGAAGCATTCCTTCAATAAATTAGGTATGTATAATGCCGCTCTAGGGCCGTTAGCTCAGTTTGGTAGAGCAGTTCCCTTTTAAGGAATTGGTCCTGCGTTCGAGTCGCAGACGGCCCACCATAATGAAGTAAATGAGATATATTCTAATAGCTTTCGGTGGAGCTCTAGGAGCAGTTACTAGAGTTTTCACTTCAGAATTAATTACATCAAAGATTTCTTTTTCTTTTGTTCCCTTAGGAATTCTTTCAGTTAATATTTTAGGATGTTTCTTTCTTGGTATAGTCCTAAATACTCTTTTTTTAAAACAGTTTGAGTTTTACCAGCCTTTTTTTATATTAGGATTTCTCGGAGCTTTTACTACCTTTTCCGCCTTTTCTAAAGAAACCTTAGATCTTATTAGTCAGGGTCTTTGGACTAGTGCTATTAGTTATATATTAATAAGCACTATTGGTTGCTTGTTTGCAACTTGGCTTGGTCTACAACTTTCTACTAAATAGATTTATTTTCCTGAAAGTCTTTCTACTATAGGGATGGCAGATTCAGCTGCGTTGTCTGGAAAAGAGATATAACTTATTCCATAAAGTTCTCTCCTTTTTTCTAACTCTTCACAAATATAATCTACCGATCCAATTAAAGCATGGGGGAAAGAGAGCATTTCTTCCGTAGACATACCTAACATTTCGCTGAAGGATTGAGCAGTCTCTTTCTGACTGTCTGTGACTACAGTTAGATAGGCACCAATTTCTAATTCTAGTTCTTCGAATCTATTGCCTGCTCCATCTTTTACCCATTGAATTTTCTTCAAAGTCTCATTTGCTGTATCAGTCTCTCTCGAACCAGCTAGATGACCTGCGCTGTTATTGTAATTAATACTTACAATATCTGCTTCACGCCCAGCTATCCCCAAAACTCTAGGAGCTCCTCCGCCAATCATTAACGGTACTTTTCCGTTGGCAGCTGCAGGTAAGCTCTCATATCCTGTAGCTTTTACTTCTTCACCTATAAAATCAAGGCTATCTCCCAGCATATGAGATTTTATTATGGAAATTGTTTCTTCTAATCTTTTTATTCTTTTTCCTGGAGGGTCAAATGGTATGCCTAGAGCTTCATACTCACTAGCGATCCAGCCTGCTCCTAACCCTAACTCAAGTCTTCCTTCTGTAAGAAAATCTATAGTCATAGCTTCTTTAGCAAGAACACCGGCTGGACGGTAGCTTGTACAAAAAACTCTACAACCAACTTTGATTGAATTTGTAGCAGAGGCAGCAGACATAATTGCAGGTACTGCTGCTATGTTTTGCACTGGATGGGCAGCTTTTTCAAGAGCAGGACCAGGCCCAAGATAATGGTCTGCTAGATGAAAAGCTGAGAAACCTGAGTCCTCTGCTTTTTTTGCTTTTTCTTTCCATTCTTTAGCTGAATTTGCTTCAAAAGCCTGCCAAGAAAATCTAAATTTGTGTTTGCTCATAGAACTTCTCCAGTTACTTAATTTTTAAACCTTTAGTATCTCTTAAGATCTGTCTATAACTATATCCTTTCTTTCCTTTATTACTCAAGACCGAAGAAGCTTTTTTTCTTAACCAAGTTATACGTTTATCAGGATTTTTTTGGGCTAACTCCCTAATGGTATCGATTATTTTTTCTTTTTTTACAGCTGCTTTTATGGAAGAAACTTTTCTTTCTGTTTTAGTAAAATTTATTCTTGATGAACTTGGTAAATAGCCTTTTAGATTAGCTACTTCTACTGCATCCATCATTAACATGGTGTTATAGACGAGATTACTTTTTTCAGGTCCTTCATCTTCTAAATTAGAGTTTTCTAATACCTCTAGAATTAATCTAGCTCTAAAAATAATGTGAGATGCTAGTCTTAATTCTTCTGACAGGTTTTCATTATCTAACATTGGTAAGATATCATCCCATTTAGTTGACATACCTTCTTGAGCTAACATCTCAGCAGCGAGAGCCGCTAAATCTTGAACATTTTTTATGGGGTCTAATGCCTCTATAGCTTCTTGAAGTTTTTTTGAATCTATTTCTTCAGGTCTCTGAGTCTCTTCTTCCATTTATATCTTTAGTTTCTTTTATAATAATACTTTAATTCTAGTTATAAGTATTTTGGTAACTTGATTTGGGAGTATGTATTTAGTCACAAAGATTTTAATAACCGCAATCATTGTTGTTGCTGTTTCTGAGATAGCGAAACGCTCTACCTTATTTGCTGGTGTGCTGGCCTCTATTCCACTAACCTCAGTTTTAGCTATTACTTGGTTTTATTACGAAACAAAAGACTTAAAGTCTGTTTTAGATTTATCTAATAGTATCTTGATTATGATTCCTCCGTCTTTGATTTTTTTTATAGTTTTAGCTATTTGTTTGAGAATTAAGTTAGATTTTATTTACTCACTATTTATTTCTGTTTTATCTACGGGGTTCTTTTACTGGGTATATATTCTGATTCTATATCGTATAGGTGTTCGTCTTTAGTCGTTTTTTGTTTAGAATTACTTCTTTGGAGGAGAAAAATGAATAAGATGGCAACAGACTATGAAGATGTAACTCAATATCCCCTAGATCCAGAAAGAGAGAAAGAGCTTATTGAATTGCAGAATGAGTGCACTTTTATGTGGACTAATAAAGAAGGTCATCCCATAGGGGTGATAATGAGTTATTTAGAGCATGATGGTAAGTTGTGGTTAACAGCCACGAAACACAGAGTTAGAGTTCCTGCTATTAGAAGAGACGGAAGGAGTTGTATTTGTGTCACAAGTACGGGCACAGAGATGGGAGGAGGAAAAACAGTCACGTACAAAGGTTTTTGTGTTATACATGAAGGCGATAAGGAACTTAACGATTGGTTTTATCCAGCTTTAGCAGAAAGACTTTATGGACAAGCTTCCGAGGCAAAGAGAGAGCAATTTGCTCAATTTTTAGATTCTCCTGGAAGAGTTGTCTTCGAATTTAAAAGCGAAAAAAAGATAGTTTATGATGGTGATAAAATGTGGGCTGCTACTCCTGATGCCGACGCACCAGGGGGATGGGAATCCTAGTTAAATGAATCTGTATATGGTTCATGTAGGCTTCTACGATCCCTCTATTGGGGATGGTTTGTATGAATCTCATATGAATTTTTTTGTTGCAGCAGCAGATGTAAAAGAAGCAAAGACTAAAACGCTTGAGATACCTGAATATAAAAATAAAAAAATGCACATAGACGGAATAAAAGAAATTTCAAATGTAGATGGTTACAAAGTTGTTTTAGAAAAAAGTTATGAGGGAAAAGAAGGCCAGACTCTGTCTTATGACGAATCCAAAGAATTATAAATTTGAGAAATAAATATGATTACAGTAAATGCTATTTTAGAAACTAATTCTTCGAACATAGAAAAATTAAAATCTTCCATAGGTGAAATGGAACAAGAAACACTTAAAGAAAAAGGCTGCCAAGATTATGTATTTAGTGTGGAGATTAATAATCCAAATGTATTAAGGATAACTGAAAGATGGGACAGTATGAAAGATCTAGAAAACCATTTCCAAACCCCTCATATGATGAAGTTTCAATCAGTTTTAGAAGAGAACCCCGTTGATAAGACTACAGCTTATTTTTATGAGTCTAAAGAAGTTGTGCCAGGAGGTTTAGATATGGACGCTTTTAATTAAAAGACAGCAATTTAAACTTCCCATGGGTCTGAAGAGTCAGGGGGTGAAAAAGTTCCTGCAAGTATACCGCCATCTACAACAAAATCTGCTCCATTACAAAAAGAGCTAGCATCTGAAGCCAAAAATGCCGCCATTTCAGCTATATCAGTAGGAGTACCTATTTTTCCTAAAGGGTTTGAATTAGCCAGAGCTTTTCTCATATCAATTCCCCACTCTCCTTCAGGTCTTAACATTTCAGTATCTATTGGTCCTGGAAGTATGGAATTTGTTCTTATTCCATATTGTCCTAACTCAAGAGAGGCTACTTTAGTTAAAGCTCTTATAGCAAATTTACTAGAAGCATAAGGGGCAAGCCCTGTTACGCCATTAAGGCCAGCCGTAGAAGAAATAGTTATTATAGAAGCTGTTTTAGCTTTTTTTAGAAGAGGTAAGGATGACTTTATAGCTAAAAAAGTACCTATTTGGTTCGTGTTAATTACTTCGAGATATTCTTTTAACTTAAGGTTCTCAATATTTTTAGGAGCAGGTGAAATTCCTGCGTTACAAATAAGAACATTAAGGTAACGATGTCTAGACTTTACGCTGTTTATTAACTCTTTCCAGTCTTCGTCAGAAGAAACATTTAGCTTAAAAAATTCTGCTGAAGAGCCTAATTCTTTTTGTAATTTCATTCCTTTCTTTTCGTTGATATCCCCCAAGATTACTTTAGCTCCTCTTTCAACAAAGAGTCTAGCCTCTGCTTCTCCTTGACCTTGTGAAGCGCCCGTTATGAGAGCTATTTTCCCATCTAACTGCTTTCTTCTATTCATTTAATTTTCCTAGCTTTATCAACTACTTTTCTTACTGAGTCACCTACCTTTTTCCCTATTTCTTCTTTTGGAAGTTTGTATAGCTCTTTAGAAAATATCTCTACCCCTATCGGGGCTTTACTTTTGATTAGGTCTAAATTTTTTATAAAGCCTATTACGTCATTTACACCTTCATTAGGTAACAATCTAGCAGAAATAGTTTCTTCTACAATATCTTCCCATTTATTTTTCTGAACACCATTTATTTGGGTACTTATTATTTTATCTCCTGGTATCTCAAGAAGATCATCGACCTTTCCCCCCGATCTATGATGATGCCAGGTATCTATCATTAACCCTCCGTTTGGTTGGTTAGCATGGTCAATTATATTGTAGGCAGAGTTAAGGTTAGGTATTCCAGACCACGGAAGAAATTCTAAAGAGATAAGTAGGTCATACTTTTTAGCCTTTTCGCATAAAAGGGAGAAAGCCTCTGATACTTTCTCTATAGGAAGTTCAGGCCCCCACGCTTGAGCTACATTTATAGACCTAGCACCGAAAGAACTTGCCATTTCAAAAAATAAATCTTCACTTTTATTATAGTTTTCCCATTCATATTTCGAGGCATTCTTTTCTGGAACTGAACCAGGAAGCCATGATAAGAGGGCATCAACTTCGGCTATTACTATACCATTATCGTTAAGTATAATTTTCATATCATTAATTGTAAGACCTCTAGACAACGCATCTTCATAGAAAGTTGCCATCAAACTAATTGCATTAAATTCCCCTAAGCTAGCAGCTATAACTAGATCTTCAAAGTTATTTGATCCTATAGTAGCACTACATAATACTATGCTGTTTTCATTCAACATGGTCTAATTGTGCCAGTGAAAGGTTAAATTTGAAACAATGAAATTTGGAAGTCTAGGAATAGCAAAAATTCTGGAAGAAGGCTTAAGAATACCAGCTGAAAATCATCCAGAAATTGAGTTAATTGCAGTTTCTTCCAGAGAAGGATCTAAAGCTAAAGACTATGCAAGAGCTCATTCAATAAAGAAAGATTATAGTGATTACGACTCTGTGATTATTGATGAGGAAGTTGAGGCTATATATATACCTTTACCTAATGGTCTTCACTATGAATGGGCTGTAAAAGCACTTCAAGCAGGAAAACACGTATTGTGTGAAAAGCCCCTTTGCTCAAACGGCTTTGAAGCATTTAGCTTATTTGAGTTAGCAAAAGACAAAAATTTAATTCTTTTAGATGCATATCATCATTCTTTTCATTCAACCTTTGTAAAAGCAAAAGAAATAATAAGAAAAGGAGATATTGGTGAGATTAATGAAATGCGAGGGAAATTTAATGTCAACATACCACGGCCTGATATAAGGTTTGATTACACCTTATCAGGAGGAGCATTTATGGATCCTGGATGTTACTTAGTGCATGCCTTAGTGCACTTTTTCGATGACTATCCTGAAATAGTATCTACAAATGTAAAGAGAGATCAAACAGACTCACGCATAGATATTAAAAGTGAAGCTGAGTTGTTAATAGGAGGGAGGACAAAAGCAAAGATAAACTCTTCAATAGAGTCAAAAAAAGATATGGAGATCTGGATAGAGTTTTTAGGGGAAGAAGGTAGCTTAAGAATAGATAATTATGTAAGAAGCCAATGGGGGAAACTTTGTTTAAGAAGCAAAAATAATAAAACGAAAGAAGAAAGTTTTTCAAGTAAAAGTACTTTTAGTTACCAATTGGATAAATTCTTAACATTGGTTAAGGAAGGTCCAGATGATAGTCTTGCAAACGAATCAAAGAAAATTATGAAACTTTTAGACGAGCTATATATATTCTCAGACTTGCCAATAAGAGGGGAGGAAATAGAGTAAAACATGGATAAAGATAAGGCTCGACAAATAATTCTAGGTTTCTTTCAAGCTGTTAATGATGGTGATTCGGAAAAAGTTCTTGGGGAATATTATCACCCTAATATAAATTACTGGATTCCAGGAAGATCTGTAATATCCGGTTTTCATAACCTAGAGTCTCTAGGAAGTGTAGGATTTGAATTATTGAAAGCCTTTCCAAAGGGGTTGCATATAGAAGTTGAGACCATTTTAGTAGATGGGAATAAGGCTTCTGTCACTGCAAAAGGTAAGGCTGAATTTGCAGATGGTGTTCCTTATGAAAATGAATATCATTATTTCTTAAGGTTTGAAGGAGAAAAGATTATAGAAGCCAGGGAATACATGGATACCCAGAAATCATATGAGATGGTAGAACATGCGAACAAAAATAAAAAATGATAGATTTTGATCCTTATAAAGAAGATTTTATGTCTGGTGATAGATCTATCTTTACTCAGCTTCGAGAAGAAGAACCTGCTTACTATAGTGAGAAATATAATTGTTGGTTTTTTTCTCGCTACGAAGATGTTAAAGCAATTAGTACCGATTATGAACATTTCAGTGTGGAAAAGGGAGTGACAACAAGTCAATTGCTCTTGGGGGAACCTACTGGAGCTGAAACTTTTGCTTTAATGGATTTACCTAGACATAAATCTCATAGAAGTTTAATTCAACCTGAATATTTAAAAGGAAAAATTTCTGAATTTGAGCCAAGGGCAAAAGAATTCTTAACAGATTTTATGACTCCCTTACTGCACAAGGGAAATTTTGAGGTAATTCACGATTTAGTACTGCCTGCTTCTTTGAGACTAGTTAGCACTTTTATTGGTCTACCGGACTCTCTTGCAAAGAAGGTAAGAGAGCTTCTTAGAATTTATTGGACTAGGAGACCAGGACAGATAGGGACAACAGAAGAAGGATTAAATGCAATGGTTGAGCTTATTTCTTTAATAATGAAATTTATAACAAAAAGAAGAAATGGTTCAAAGAATGGAGAAAAAGACCATTTATCAATTTGGTTAGATGCAGAAGTTGAAGGTAGAAAATATTCTGATGAAGAAATAGCTAACTTAGTAATGACTATGATAATAGGAGGTTCAGATACAGTACCCTTAACAGTTTCAAATACCTTATTATTATTAGATAAGAACCCAATTTTTAAAAAAGCTGTTAAAGAAGACCTTTCTTTAATCCCTAATGCATATAGTGAAACTATCAGGTTTGCTCATCCTAACAATATGCTTGGTAGGACAGTTATCAAAGATAAAACTTTCTACAACAAAACTCTTAAAGCAGGAGATAAAGTTATGATGTTATTCGCTTCTGCCTTAAGAGATCCAAGAATGTTTGAAGAACCTGATAAATATAACATTTATCGAGATATATCCAGTGCTATTACATTTGGAATAGGTATACATAAGTGCGTTGGAGAACATTTAGCTAGATTAGAAGGTAGAGTCATTCTCGAAAATATATTTAAGAACATTCCAGACTATAAAGTTGATTATGATGGTATACAATATCTTTATAGTGAATTTGTGAAAGGACATTCTGCAGTTCCAATTTTTTTTAAAAACTAAAAAAATTTATTCTTAAAGAAGGAGAGATTATGGAGGGGGATTCAATTAAAAGATTAGAGATAACAGCCGATAAATTAGAGATACAAGATGTTATATATAAGCTTGCCAGAGGAATAGATAGATGTGATGAGAATCTTCTTACTGAATGTTTTCATGAAGGAGCAACTGATGATCATGGTCAGTTTCAAGGTACTGCAGAGGAATTTATAGAATGGGTAATTCCTGTTTTGAAAACTATGGAAGCTACTCAACACTGCATATGTAATATTTTAATAGATCTAGAAGGAGATAAAGCCAAGACAGAAAGCTATTTTCTTGCTTTTCACAGACTAAATAATGAAGACGGAGATAAAGATATGGTAGCAGCTGGAAGATATTTAGATAGTTTAGAGAAGAGAGATGGTATATGGGCTATTACTCACCGTCATGCAGTTTATGATTGGAATAGGCTTGATCCTTCAACAGACACCTGGAATGAAGGTCCTGCAAAAGATCTGCTTGATAGAGGTGCTAGAGCACCACTAGATCCTATTTACCAGAAGAGCTACCGTTCTTAGCTTTGTGAACAAAAATGGGTGATGACCAAGCTCTTTCTTCATTTGGAGCTAAGCATTCATCATTAAGAGGTGTTCTGTAATCTCCATAGCAAGGATTAACTTTTATACATTCCCCTTTTTCGTTTAATTCACATCTTAAGTTTCCTGCATTAATAGCTAGAGAAGGTTCTTGTATAGCTCTTACATAATAAATAACAGTCCTGTTTAGATTAATAAATTCTGGGTCATCAAATTTAACAGTACATCCATCTTGGCTTTTAGGACAATTTACAACTTTCCAAGGATCTTGTATTAAATTATCAATATTCTCTATTTCTGAAATTTGCGGAAGAATTCGAATAACCTCTATACGTGAAATAATTTTTCTTTCATCTGAAGGGTTATAACATTCTCCTCCACAAAGCTTTTCTAGACGTTCAGGACTTAACGAATTAATAGAAAATTTTGGACAGCCTGGTTTTTGAATAAATGCACCTACTGCATTCACTTCAAAAGTTGGGATTTCCTCTATAGAACCTTCACTTCCCATTGGTAATTCCCCCTCTTTAGCATTCAATAGGTCAAACCAAAGTAATATTCTATCTCCACTTGTACCATAGGTTTCTTTGTTGTTGAGAGCCTTCCATATCCCTTCTTTTGATCTATCTGATGAATGAACAGCTGCAAGACCTCCGGTTGTAAGAAAAGAAGAAAACCTCTGAAGATCTGGATTTCTAGACAACCCAGGAAGTGCATAGGCAACTTCGGGTTTAGAAGGCCCATTGCCATCTGTATTTTTCAATCGATATACCTCTTTGTAACCAGTACCTGGTCTTGAACTATGAACATCACTTGAAGCTATAAAACCCCAACGATAATTTTTTGGTACATCAGGGTTATCAAAGTTTGTTTTTGCTAAAGAATATTGAACAGATCCTTTAGGTCTATAATTATATGCAGGAAGGAAGCAATCAGTGCATTGTCCTGCATTTAGCCACTCTTCCATCGTAGTATCAGGTATTATTTGTTGACGTTCATTTAGTGATGCTTCAGCAAATTCTCGCATAATTTCTTTACTTTGATTATCACAAGTGTTTGTGTCATTTCCTTCTTTCAAGCACCTTTTATAGCTTATCTCCGCTGCTTTTCTGCAAGTTGGTTGATATTCTTCTGTACTTTCAGGACAAGATATACCGCCATCTTTATTAATAACAACTGCTCTAAAATTCCTATATTCTTCAGAATTTCCATGGCCAGACATTATTTCAATAAGCATTTCTCTATTTTCTTCAGGATCTGCTTCCGAAAGCTGTTTATCCCAAGATTGTCCAGTAGGGGTATAAATCCCCCATGCATTTCCGTGAGGGATAACTAAGTGCTCAACATTTAGTTTTTTAAGTTTTAGAAATAACTCAGAGGGAGAAGAGGTATCTTCATAACAAAATTCATCCCATAATGACTCTTCTCCAGAACAGTCTGGTATAGGTTTGTATTCGTTATTAAATACAGAGAAGTTGGCAAGTCTTTGCTTGTCCTCTTTTGAGGAGATTAAATCTGCAACTCCTTCAGATATGTTAAATAAAGGTACTCTTCCTCTTATAAAATCACTACCTGTTCCGGTGGATGCAATTGGCCTCAATGGAACTTTGTCATCATCTTCTTCTAAAAGAATAATGTTTTTATGTCCATAATGTTCATTACGATTGACTGCAGCTTGGGTCCATTCCCATCCAAGAAAGGTTACCATATCTTGGTTCTTTTTATCTAAAGACACAGCATTACAAGCTCTTATAGATTCTTTTGTTGATTTCCATTTCCTAGGGGTAGTTGCTTCTGCATGATCATTAATTGACCAAAAATCTACCGAGGAACAAAACCTTGCATAATCACATGCGTCTCCTACAGGATGAGCCCCTTCATTTCTTCCGTATTGAATTGGTAAGCTCCATAGATTTGCGTCTGTTGAGAAAGTACTATGAACATGTAAATCCCCAAAAAGGATTTCTTTAGATCTATTCACTCTTTTCAAAGAAGCATTCTTCTGAGCTATGGAGCGCTCTATGATTATTTCTTCGGGTATAGGTCTATCTGTAACTTCTCCAGCACCCTCTAGAAAACCCACAGTCTTTTCTTCTGAACAAGAAATCAAAAAGATTGCAGTCATTAATACCATAGTATATTTAACATTGGTACTCAAATTAACTTTAAATAAAGAAAGCATACGATCAACTCCTTCCACTTTTTTTTAAATTTTCCTAATATTTATATCTGATATTTTTATCTCAAAGGATAAAGATTAGCTTATGTTTTTAATGGCCCTTTAGCTATATATTTATCTATAGTCTTGTGAAAGTGACGCAATCTACTCTCTTGATAATTAGCTAATGTGACTTTTGCTTTTTTTGAAGTTCGCATTCCAGACTCAACTTCAGGTATGTTAGACATATCTTGGTCAAATATAAGACCTAAACCACCAAGTTCTTTTGCATCTGCCCAGCTTTGATCTTCTTTTAAGTATGTTATTGGGAGAGGTTCATATTTCTCATTAGAAGAGTTTTTATTATTTCTTTCTAAGAAAATAACTTCCATAATAGAAGAATCCACCTTTGTTCCATTAGGTCTAAATCTATATATTAGATTATTAGGAAAACCACCCCAAGGGGAAAAATTTGGGAAAACGTTGTATACCAGAGCATCCAACATTTCTGCATCAGATTTATCAGAATAATCATGACCATTCGTATTTGTTAAATTTTCTCTCATAACTCTTGCAGCTACTTTTCTAGCTTCTTCACCTTCTGGTACCAACACCTTGTCTTCGTTTTCAACTCTACCAGAGCCATAAAAAATGGTATCTAAAATCTCTTGTTCACTTACTTCTTCGGAGTGAGGACTTGGTTTGCCGGTTAGAGTTAAATTTCTATTCATATGATCACCATAAATATCATAACGAGCATTTTCATCAGTAGTAAACGGCTTAATCTGAGGATGAATTTCAGTAGCGTGAAAAGATTCCATGAAAGCCTCCATGGTAGTTTTCCAATTTCCTGGAACAACTCTGGAAACGTGAATAACTTTTTTACAATCCCCAAGGCTCCATGTTTTATGATGCTCGGGAAGGGGGTCAAGATAATCTTCAAGAGGTGGGGCTTTATCATCCATATTAATAAATACAAACCCTTCCCAGATCTCTACTCTAACTTCTGGTAGTTTCCATTCCTCTTCTTTTACGTGAGGAAAATCCCAATCTGCTGGGGTATGTTTTAAGGTCCCGTCTAGATTCCAACAGTATCCGTGAAATGGACATTTAATATCCGGTGTGCTTGTTCTATGAGTCCTTAATTTTCTTCCTCTATGTAAACAGGAATTGTAATAAGCTGAAATTTTATCCTTACTTGATCTAACTAAAACGAATGACCAATCAAGAATGTCGTATACTAAACTATCTCCTATATTTGGAATGTCTTCCACTCTACAAGCAAACTGCCAAACTCTAGTCCACATACATTCAGCTTCTTTTTGAAAGAACTCTTCTGAGATATATCGTTCCATTGAAAGGTCTTCAGATCCAAGATACTCAAAATGCTCTTCCAGCAGTAAGGAGGGAACTTTTTGGGAATCCTCATTTAGGTATTCTGTATAGCTCTTATACGGAGAACGAGCTTCTCCTATTTTTGAGGGTTTTTTTTGTTTTTTTAGTTGCTCATTCATATTTCTAAATAATGGTAAAAACTATATTCAGTTTCAGATATTTTTCTCTAATAATCTAGGTTAGATTTATTTTTTATTTATTGCCCAGTCAATACCTCTTCTTAAAAGATCATAAAAGACTGGTAGATCCCATGAACATCTCTCTACTTCAGGATAATATTCCATTAGAGGTTCCATATCATAATGTCCTCTGCAATGCCCTAACGTGAGGTATAAAACTGCTCCTTTACCAACTGGATGAATGTAAAAGACTGGCCATCTTCTTTTTTCCCATTCGCTATCTACAAAGTTCTCTGTTGTTCCACCAAACTCAGTATCTAGCAGGACCTCATGTTTTCCATGCAGATCCATTAGGTATAGCTCATCTGTAGCTTCAAAGGGCTCTACCCCTTCTACTAAAGGATTTTTCGGATCAGCTACTTCAACCGTATAAGGTTCAATAGGGGGATGAGAGATAAACTGAGAGCCAAGAGTTTCCATAAAATGTGGGGCCCATCTTGGGCTTTCAACTCTACCATCAGAGAGAAATCTAAGAATAGAATTTGTACCATGTAAAGCATACCATCTTTTACCAGAAGAAACGTACTCTCGAAGAAACTCTTGTTCTTCTAAGCTAGGCATGACATCACAGGTATAGGTAATTAATAGATCTGAATCATCTATAGCTTCCATATCTCTATAGTTTTCTGAGACCCTAGTTCTTATCCTCTCGTCTTCACCTAAAATCTTAAGAATCTCTAGTCTAGCAAAATCTATATCATGATATTTTCCACCTGCAACAAAGTACGCTTTAATTTTCTTGGGATTTGTCATTTAAAAGTGCACCCCTTTAGTGAAACCTCCATCAACTACCACATTAGTTCCAGTAATATATCCAGCTGCGGGGCTTCCTAAAAATACTACAGCATTTGCTACATCTTGAGCTGCTCCCATTCTTCCAGCTGGTATAGCTGATAATGTTGCTTTATAGAAATCCTCCATGTTGTCTTTAATGAAGTTCCACGCTCCTCCTTCTATATAGATAGGACCTGGGCTAACAACATTACAATTTATTCCTTGTGGTGCCAGTTCTTGGGATTTTGTAGAAGAAAGGTTCATTAAAGCAGCTTTCATAGCCCCATAAGCACCAGCTCCAGGGCCATTTTCAATAGCAGTAGTTGTTGAAATGATAACAATACTTCCTTTAGATTCAGAAAGGGCAGGGGTTACAGTATCAATTCCCCTAACAGTTCCCATTACATCAACTTCAAAATTTGCTTTCCAGCCTTCCTCTTCATTATTTCCCCCTCCTGCACTTACATTAGCAACAAAAAGGTCAAGCCCTCCTAATTCTTCCACAGCAGAAGCAATCCAAGCTTTATAAGAATCTCCTTCGCCTACGTCAGCTACTCCTCCTGTTACCTTAGTTCCATTAGAAGAAAGACTATCAACTGCAGTTTTTACTTCTTCTTCATTTCTTGCACAAATAGCTATATCTACTCCTTCTGCTACAAGTGTCTCAGCTACACATTTGCCTATACCCCTGCTGCCACCGGTTACAATAGCTTTTTTTCCTTTTAAACCTAGGTCCATTTTTTTCTCCTTTTATCTTTTATTTTTATAAATGTAATCATCAATAGTTGCATGAAAATGTCTTATTCTCAGCTCTTGAGATCCTAACCAAAGACCATCATAGCCTGCGGAATTCATACCTTGTTGAACATTAGGTAAGTTATAGGCATCTTGATCTAAGACCAACCCTAAAGATTCTTCTCCATGTTTAAATTGTCTATGTAGAGGTCTTTCAGGTTGTTCAGGAATTTTTGCTGTCTTTCCTCCACCAATTCTTCTTTCCCTTTCTGTCACTCCTGGAATGTTAGCATCTGGTTGCATGACATAGTTTTGTAGGTCAAAAAAACACTTATTAGGGTCAGTTGGATGAGGTCTCTGTCTAAACAACATCATTGATTCAGGATAAATATTTAACGTAATATTTGGAAAAATTAAATAATGGAAGTCATCAGATAGTTGATCGTCATTTAATTCAGAAAAATCATATCCCATCTCCTTTCCATGTTTTCTCCTGTGCAATTGAATTGCTCTTCTTACTTCAGTAGCATCTCCTTTAAATTTAGAGGGGTCCATACCTGCCTGCTCCATATAAAGTTTTAAATCATCTGTAATAGTCTTTTTATCTTTTAAATGGCTACTAGGAGTTCCAAAAGGAACTAAATAACGATTGTGTTTATCGTAACAATCTATTTGTATATCTAGATCTTCTATCCAACTAGTTAATTCAGGGTGAGTTTGGACGACATGGTAGGTTTCATTAAAGGCATCTACTGAGGTTTTCCAGTTATAAGGCATCTCTACAGTTACATCATTAACTATAAACTGCCTTTCAAAATGATAAGGATTTAAATGTTTATTTATTATCCCTAAATATTCCTCTAAAGGTTCAACATCCTTATTTAAACTAAACCAAACAAAACCTATAGCAGTATCACAAGGTAATTCTCTTAATTTAAGTTTGTCACAAGGCACTCCTTGAGGGAAAGTTTCTTCATCTGGAGCAAGTCTTAATTCACCACTAGAGTCGTATATCCAGCCATGATAACTGCAACTGTGCTCAGAGTTATTTCCTTTAATAGAATGGACTAATTTGTTACCCCGGTGTTGGCAAACATTATAAAAAGCTCTAATTTTCTTATCATCTCCCATAGAAATCAGGATAGGCTCTCCTAATATTTCTGTTGTAATGTAGTCACCAGGATTTTGTAAGTCTAGTAAGGGACCCCCCATAAGCCATACTTTTTTCCAGATATTCTCAACTTCTAGATCCATAAATTCTTTTGAGACATATCTTTCTTTAGCAATAATATTCGTTCCATAATCAGGATCTATCTGTTTATCTTGATCAGAATAGTACTTCCAATGTTTAGCCATTTCTTCTCCTTAGATAGTTTCGTTAATAGAAGTCGTAGGAAAGTAATAAAACTCCAGACATACTTTTTTTCATCATCTTCCCCCCAAACAAAAAGGAATTTTTATATAAGCAAATAATGGACTAATTTCTTAGAAAAAACAACTCAGGTTTTTACCAAGAACCAGCTACTAAAGCTCCCCCATCTACAACTAATCCATGGCCTGAAACAAACTCCCCTAAGTCAGAGGCAAGAAAAAGAGCCCCCTTTGCAATATCAATAGGTTGGCCTAGCCTTTTAACTGCTGATCTATTTGTCCAAAATTCCTTATATTCATTAACTTTAAAAGCTTCTCTTGTCATACCAGTCATTATAGCTCCAGGCTGAATATAATTTGCTGTTATTCCAGCAGGACCAACTTCAGCTGCTATTGATTTTGTTAATCCTGCAACAGCGTGCTTAGATGCTGCATAAGCTGATAATCCTGCATCTCCCAGAGTGGACATAATTGAACCTATATTTATTATTCTTCCAAATTTACTTTTTTTAAGATATGGAAGGGAGCAGCGTGTGATTTTAATTGTTGCTTCAACATTTACAGCAAAAACTTTATTCCATTCCTCATCTTGCATATCTTCTATAAGGCTCCCTGACACTATTCCTGCATTATTCATGAGTATATCTAGCCCACCAAGAACTTCTTGAATTGTATTGGAGATTACCTCGGGTGCTGAATTAGATGCAATATCTAACTTAAAACCTGTTATAGAATTATTATTTTTGAATTTTTCTACTATTGAGTCATCTAGATCAAAGGCAAGGACTTTTGCTCCATTCTCAGCAAAAAGATTAGCACTGGCTTCCCCAATACCGCTAGCAGCGCCTGTTATAACAGTTAATCTGTTTTCTAATAAATTCATTGTTCGTTATTCTCCTTTACCCATAACTTTGATTCAGGGCTATTAAGCCAAGTTATTGAATTTTTTACAAGAAGTCTATAAGACGGATTTTGATATGTCGTGGGTGAGTCACCCATCTGCAGATAAACTATAGGGCTATTAAGGTAATTTTTTATCCAGGTAACATAAGGGTGACCTTTTGTATGTGACCAACCTTTGTTGCTATACATTTGACCTTCTATGGCACTTGTAGCTGAAAAAAAGTTTTTGTCTGTAAAACTGAAATCGCTTTTGATTAACGGAGTAATGGAATCTTCAAAAATTTCAGCCAGATATAACTCATCACACATATCAAACTCAGATGATAAGCCTTTAGTTATAGGATGTTGTACTAGAACTTTGGCTTTATAATTAACTTCATGTCGATATCCAGAATCTTGTTTTTCTTCACCTTCTATTTTTTTAGATCTGTATAGAAATCTTCCACCAATAATTTTTCCATACTCGTTCCAACTAGGCCAAGAGGCAATTGAATGATGCAGAAAGAGCATAGGTTTACCGATTTTAACCAGATCTAGGAAACCTTTTTTAAACTCTTTACTTGGAGCTATTTCCTTTCCTGGATGATTTTCATTAAAGTCTATACCAGGCATGTCATAAAAGACTAAAACTGAATAATCTTTAGTGTTTAAGGGGTTGAGAATAAGTTGAGCTGCCGGATGTTCTATATGTGTGTATTCAACATTTTCTAAAGAGTCGAATAATTGAAAAAAAGAACCTTTATCAAAAGGATGCCCTTTTGTAGTAAGAAGAATGGAAATTGGTTCCAAGATTTTATCTTTATTACCAGACTATTTATTAAGCATTTCTGACAACATTTCAGTATCTAGATATTCAATTAATGCAACTATCTTATTATTTTTAACCTTCCACACATGACAATATTCATTATTATAGTCTTCACCATTCTTTGTAGTAGATCTACCTGTAGATATAGAGACAATGGTATCACCACCATCAATTATTTCTTTTAATTCCAACTTTATGGGGTCTGTAAGGTAATCCATTACTTTACCAACTGTGGCTAAAAATTCTGTTTTACTATGGGCTTCGCCTGACAAAGCTGTATTACCAGTCATTTTAAAATACATATTTTCATCAAGTAAGGTTTCATAAGCTTCGAAGTCACCTTCTTTTAACATTTCTAGAGCTTGATTTACTATTTCTATACCTTTTGTCATTTATTTTCCTCTCTACTTATTTTTTTACATTTACAATTTGAATTTGTGAGAATTCATTTAAACCTTCTTCTCCCCATTCTACACCTAGACCGGATTCCTTAGCCCCCGATAAAGGAATATCAGGACCTATCGCTGCATGTTGATTAACCCAAACTGAACCAGCTTGTAATCTTTTAGCTGTTTTTGTTGCAAAATCTATATCTTCACCCCAGATTGAACCTCCTAAACCATAACAAGATCCATTGGCCTTTTCTATAGCTTCTTCAAGCTCGGTGTATTTGATTATAGGCAATACGGGACCAAATTGTTCTTCGTCTACCAGGCTTATACCATCTTCTATATCTCTAATAAGTGTCATAGGTATAAAAAAACCAGGCTTTTCTGATATTTCTCCACCTGATATAACCTTTCCTTTTTCTTTTGCTTCTTCAATGAGATTAATAACTTTTTCATACTGCTTTCTATTTTGAAGTGGACCAAAATTTACACCTTGCTTAAAACCGTCACCAATAGTTGCTTTGTCTGCTTGATCTTTAAGAGAACTACACATCTCTTCATAAATACTTTGATGTACATACAGTCTCTTTATTGCAGCACATACCTGACCTGTATTAGCCATTGCTGAATTAAAGATGTCTTCAGCTATTTTTGAAGGAACAGCATCTTCCAAAACAATTGCAGCATCGTTTCCACCTAACTCTAGAGTTAGGCGTTTCAATGTAGGACCACCACTCTCAGCTACTTTTTTCCCCGTTTCAGTTGAGCCAGTGAAAGAGATTTTATTTATACCTGGGTGGCGGGTTATCATAGGTCCAAGTTCATTCTCATCTGTTAGTATATTGACTAATCCTTTCGGAATAATGTCTTTTATAACCTGACCAAACATACAGGTTGATAAAGGTGTAGTAGGTGCTGGCTTTAGTATTAGTGCATTTCCAGCAAGAAGAGCCGGAGCTGTTTTATAAACTGCTATCAAAAGTGGAAAATTCCATGGGGCTATAGCTGCTACTACTCCTAAGGGTTGTCTGTGAAGTTCGACAATTGATGAGTCATCTTCCTTAAGACTCTTATTTTTTAGCTCTTGAGAGGCAAAATATTTACAAAACATTACAGCAAATTCTATTTCACCCCGAGCATTGTCTAGAGTTTTCCCTTGCTCAAGAGTCAACAATGTAGCGAGATTTTCTGAATTTTCAGAGATTTTTTCTGCAATTTCATTAAGTAGTTTCTGTCTAGCATCTATATTAGACTTCCCCCAAATCTTTTGAGCTTTTTGAGCAGCTTTTACAGCTACATCAAGATGTTTTTCTGTAGCTTTAGAGCAAGAAGCGAATACCTCTTCTGTCGAAGGATTAATAACTTTAATTACTTTATCAGTATTTACTAATTCACCATTTATCAATATAGGATAATGTTCAGAATTCATATCTTTAAGACCAGTCTTCTATAAAATTATCTAAGACAGGTTGCACTTTACATTCGTTTGGGATGCGGTTATCACCAATTACCTTATCTAATTCTTGGTGGGTATAATAAATTCTTCTTTCTTGGTAGTTTAGTGGGACACTTTTGAAGCCTGGAGATTCAAGAGATTGTTGTATCCAAGGTATATTTAAAGTGTCTTCAGAAAGTATTACATCAAATAAATCCATCCTTTCATCCCAATAGTCTTTATTAGGCAATTCACCTTTTCCCCAATCAGGAGAAAACCAATGTACATCCATCCTGCAAGTATTGAGCGTTACAGGCCAAAACTGTAAAAAAGGGAAACCAGTAGGATTTAGAGGGGTAACTATGTTAGGAAAAAAGTTGAAGGACAGGTTGTTACTTCTAGCCAGTTCTCTAACTGTCTTAATTTCCAAAGGTGCGGAAGCTTTTACTTCAGCATATACATCAGCAGTAGAGTTTTCTTGTTCTTCGGTTACGCTTAGTCCATCAGCAGATAACTGGGTTCTATTTGGGGTGGTCATAATAGAGTGTCCATTAGGTAAAAGAGCCATAACTGCTCCTCTATGATCAAGAAGTTGTGCAACAGACTCTGGATGAACGGTGTTGAGATGGTAAACTTCCATAAATGCATCTTGGCAGACTTTCCAGTTGGAGCTTACATCCCAGGACCTTTTACCAATATATCTGATTTTATCTAGTTGAAACTGTTCCATTATCTTATTTACTACACCTAAATTATCTAAAAGAGGCATGGCTTCCGTGTCTTGATTTAAAAAAATTAAATTTCCCCATAACTCACACCTTACTGGAATGAGGTTTTTACAACTTTTATCTAGATTCTGCCAATCTCTTGAATCAGGAACAAATTCAAGATTTCCTAATAAGTCGTAAGCCCAACTATGATACTGACAGACAAATCGTTTAGTATTCCCTGAGTCTTCTCTAATTACAGATGAACCTCTATGTCTGCATGTGTTATAGAAAGCTCTAATTTGGTTGTCTTCAGCTCTTACTATAACTATAGGAACTCCAGCATCTTGCCATAATAAGAAATCTCCTGGATTCTTTATCTGATCAGTATGTGCTGCATAGAGCCAACATTTATTCCATAAGGCGTCTTTTTCTAGATCATTAAATGCTTCATTTACATATCTTTGTGCAGGAATTTCAGGTAAATCTTTAAATTCCTTAGGGGGTGTTTTTCTAGAGAATTCTTTTTTAGAGCGAAACAATATTTCTTGTTCAATCTGTTCGGAAGATATTGCCATATTTTTTTATTTAGGTTCTTCGATATGTTTTCTAAGAGCTTGTAAAAATGTTGCTCCCACAGCCCCATCTATCACCCTGTGATCACAGGATAAAGAAACACTCATGATATCTGATGATAAAGGTTTTCCATTGGAAGAAATTATTTTTTGAACAGAACTACCAATAGCCAGTATAGCTCCTTGAGGAGGGTTAATAATTGCTTCAAAATGTTTGACACCGAACATTCCTAAATTAGAGACACTAAATGTACCTCCTAATATTTCTTCTCTCTTAAGAGCTCCCTTTTGAGCTCTAGTTGATAAATCCTTTAGTTCTTCACTTATTTCTTGTACTGTTTTTTGATCAGCCTTTTTCACTATTGGAGCTATTAAGCCTCCTTCAGTTGCGATCGCTACGGAAATATCGGCATGATTAAACTGTCTAATTTCTTCACCAATTAATTGTACGTTTGCCCTTGGTTCGTCAATTAAAGCTCTGGCAACGCAATGAACAAGAATATCATTAAGAGATATTTTAGATTTTTCGTTGCTCAGTTCATTCTTTTTCTCTATTAATTTATCAATAGAGTAATCGGCAGTTAAATAGAAGTGAGGAATAGTTTGCTTAGACTCAGTTAATCTTTTCGCAATAGTTTTTCTCATACTAGTGAAAGGAATGGAAGTATAGGGATTATCTAATTTTTCAACTAGTCCATTCTCAGAGGTTTGAGTAATTCCTTGAGAAGCCAATTCGACATCCTCTTTTGTAATTCTTCCATTTCTTCCTGATCCTGAAACACGTTCTAAATCAACACCTAGTTTTTTTGCTAGTCTTTTAACAGCAGGACTGGCTTGTCCAACCCCTGGTGCTGAAGTTATAGATGTTTGTGAAGGAGAAGTTTTAGATTCTTCTGATTTTTGACTTTGAGAAGGAGATGCTAGCTCTATAGGCTTATATTCTTGTATAAACTTCTTTATATCATCATCAGATTGAGATTCATCAGCAATAACCCCTATTAAAGCTCCTACCGGAAGTGTTTCTCCTTCTTTTCCTATTAATTTTCTTAGTATTCCTCCAGAAGGAGATTCCAAGACATTTACAATTTTTTCTGTTTCGATTTCAGCTATTTCATCTTTTTCTTTTATTTCATCACCTTCAGAAGCATTCCACTTTACAAGAGTGCCTTCAGTCATAGTAAGACCCCATTGGGGAATAGTAACTGGCTGTATGGTAGCCATAAAATACTAGTTACTTCCTATAACTTCTCTGCAAGCTGAAATTATTCCTTCAGTTTGAGGAATAAAAGCTTGCTCTAAAGAAGGAGAAAATGGTACTGGAGTGTGAGAAGCAGTTACCTTTTTTATTGGAGCTTTAAGGGCTTTAAAAGCTTTATCTGCGATTATTGAAGAAATGTCTGAAGCTATACTGCACCTAGGAGTACTTTCATCTACAATTACCACTCTTCCCGTCTCTTCAGCCGATTCTAGTATTGATTCTTCATCTAGCGGGGAAGTAGTTCTAGGATCTATAACAGTACATTTGACACCTTCTTCTGCTAGTTTGTCAGCAGCTTCTAGAGCTTTTGGAACCATAGCTGAAAAGGCAATAATTGTTAAATCTTCTCCATCCCTTAACCAATTAGCTTCTCCAAAAGGAATGACATATTCTTCATCGGGTACATCTCCGGTCATAGCGTATAACAATTTATGTTCACAAAAAATAACAGGATCATCATCTCGAATAGCCTGAATAAGAAGTCCTTTAGCATCATATGGGTTAGAAGGCATTACAACTTTTAAACCTGGGACAGAAGTAAAAGTAGAAAACATAGTTTGAGAATGTTGGGCAGCAGCGCTTAATCCAGCTCCAACTGCAGTTCTTATGACAAGGGGGGTTGTTGCTTTACCTCCAAACATATATCTAAATTTTGCTGCTTGATTGTAAATCTGGTCAAAACAAACCCCAAGAAAATCTACGAACATTAGTTCAGCAACTGGCCTTAGGCCAGTCATAGCAGCTCCTGCAGCTGTCCCAACAATAGCGGATTCAGTGATAGGCGTATCAACAACTCTTGTTCGACCATATTTCTTTCCTAATCCTGCAGTAACCCCAAAAATTCCTCCAATTGCTTCAACATCATCTCCTTTGGTCCCTGCACCTCCAGCTACATCCTCTCCTATAACTATTACAGTTTCGTCCCTATCCATTTCCTGATGAAGTGCTTCATTTAGAGCTTCTGTGTAAGATTTTTCTGGCATTTTTTTCTCCTTAATAATTTAAATAGACGTCTGAGTTGAGTTCTTTAGTATCTGGCATAGGAGCAGATATTCCAGACTTCGCAGTTTGATCTATTAATGTTTCAACTTCTTTATCTATTCCATCTAGTTCTTCATTCTTTATGTCAAAGTCTGCAACAACTCTAGCTCTAAAAATTTTTAAACAATCTTTCTCTTCTCTTAATTTATCCAATTCGCCTTCTGCCCTATAGTTTTGCGGATCCCCTATAAAATGACCACCGAATCTCACAGCTTCAGCTTCTATAACCGAAGGACCTTTCCCTTCCCTTGCTTCTTTTATAGCTTTACCTGCAGTTTCATATACATCAAAGAAATCTGTGCCATCTACTTTGTATGTAGGAAGACCAAAACCTTCTGCTCTTCCTGCTATATCTTTTGAACCCACGGCATAATCAGCTCCAGTATGTTCACCATACCCATTATTTTCAAAGACGAAGATAGCAGGTACTTGCAGGACGACAGCCATATTCATAGCTTCAAAAGTTGTTCCTTGATTTGAAGCTCCATCACCAGAAAATGCAACAGCTACAGTCTTATTTCCTAAGGTTTTAGCAGTTAATGCAGCACCCACGGCTGTAGGGGGAGCTCCACCTACTATGGCATTAGCACCAAGCATACCCTTACTGAGGTCGGCTATGTGCATAGACCCTCCTTTACCTTTGCAAAGTCCATCAGCCTTACCCATAATCTCATGCATCATTCCCTTAACATCACATCCCTTAGCTATGCAGTGACCATGCCCTCTATGTGTACTTCCTATCTTATCTTCATCACTAAGATGTGAACAAACCCCTACAGCCACAGCTTCTTGTCCAGCATAGAGATGCACAAATCCAGGAATATTTCCTTGCATAAATTCTTTGTCGCACCTTTCTTCAAAGGATCGAATAGTTTTCATAGTTCTATAAACTTTTAATAATTCTTCTTTCTTCATAAGTTTTTCCTTTTTTTAATTAAAGACCTAAGACGGCCTTTGCAATGATATTTTTTTGAATTTCTCTAGAACCTCCGTAGATACTTGCAGCTCTAGAATTCTGATACCTTCCTGCCTGGGTTATAAATCGATCCGAGCCTATAGGGATTGCATTGTTTCCTAGTGTATTGTCATGTTTGGGAGTTCCATAATAACCTATTATTTCTAGGGCTACTTCTGTTATTTCTTGTTGTAAGTCAGTAGCAAGATTTTTGCTCATAGAAGACTCTGGACCTGGGCTTCCTCCTTTCTTCATGCTAGATAAAGTTCTTAGCTCAGTATATTGAAGAGATTGAGCTTTAAGTTCCAGTTCATTTAATTTTTTAAAGTAAGCAGGGTTTGTTAGCAAGGGCTCACCATTGTCCACAATTTCTTTAGCTAGGGATTTAGCTAAATTAATAGCTTTAAATGATCTAGCTGAGGCAGAAGAGCCCCCTCTCTCAAACTCTAAAAGATATTTTGCAACTGTCCAACCCTCACCTTCATTGCCTATCCGTTGATCAATATTAGCTTCCGCATTGTTAAAAACAACTTGATTAACATCATGATCTCCTGAAAGCATTATTATAGGTTCTACATTAACTCCAGCCTGTTCCATATCAATTAATAAAAAGGTAATCCCTTCTTGAGGCTTTTTTGAGCTATCAGTTCTAACTAAACAGAATATTTTATTTGCAAAATGAGCATGAGTTGTCCAGATTTTAGTACCATTAACTATATATTTATCCCCTTTAATTTCAGCTTTGCATTTAAGGCTTGCCAGGTCTGAACCAGAACCTGGTTCACTGTAACCTTGACACCAATAATCTTCCCCACTGATAATTCTAGGCAAGTAAAAATCTTTTTGTTCTTGAGTTCCGTAACCTATTAGAACAGGACCAAGCATATTAAGACCCATAGGTATAAGAGATGGAGCGCCAGCGTTGGCACATTCCAAAGAAAAAATATATTTTTGTGCTGGATTCCAATTTGTACCCCCGTATTCTTCAGGCCAAGAGGGAACTAACCAACCCTTTTTTGCAAGGATAGCTTGCCATTCAAGAGCTGCACTTTTTTCAGGGAAGACAGCTGTAGTTCTTTTTGCCTCTTCAATCAGATGTTGAGGTAAGTTTGTATCAAGAAAGTCTTTAACTTCTTTTTGAAAATCCAACTCTTCTTGATTAAATTGTAATTCCATAAAACTAAGATTGACCAGTTATCTGTTTTTGGAAAGTTTCTAAATCAAAATAGTCTCTCCATTTTTTTATTTTTTTATTTTCTATCTCAAAAGTTCCCATAACAGGTATGCTTATCTTTCTACCATCTTTAAAGTTGAAGTTGTCTATCCTTTCAGTCAAGACTTTATTTCCTTCTTCTGCTATAGCAATTAACTCCCAATTAATAGAATCACAGTCTTTCAGGCCATCTACAAAAGCAGCCGCTTCCGATTTACCATTTAATGGTTCCATAGGAATATTGTGATAAAAAATATCGTCAGCGAAGAAATTTACGACTTTTTCTAGATCTAAATTATTCCAAGCTTCTATAAAATCTTGAATCAAGTCTTTGTTGTTCATAAGTTATACTTTCTCAAATTTTATCGGGAGTTCTTCTAAACCTCTAAGCAATATATTTGGCATATATTTCAACTGATCAGGGTCAGTATCAAATGTGAAATTTTTGAGTTTTTGGAATAGTGTTTGCCAACCATTCATCATTTCTTGTTTTGAGAGAAGTTGACCAATACAGACATGTATCCCAAATCCGAAGGCAATATGGCTTCTAGCATTTTCTCTAGTTACATCAAATTTCATTGGTTCCTCAAAGACTTCTTCATCATGATTTGATGAAAAGAATTTGAGAAGCACCTGACTGCCTTTAGGGATAGTAACACCACCTATTTCATGGTCTTCTGAAGCAACTCTCCACATATTTGAGGTAGGGGTAGCTAACCTAAGGGACTCCTCCACAAGATTGGGTATTAATGAAGGATCTTTCCTTATTTTCTCTTGTTCTTCGGGGAATAGACATAGTTGTCTCATGGCTTCAGCTAAAGTTGCTGTTGTTGTTTCATTACCTGCTACTAAGAATTGAGTGCAAAAAGAAATACTTTCTTCTGTAGTTAAATATCTTGCGTCTTCGTATTTGGCATTTGCAATGACTGACAACAGATCATCTCTAGGACTTCCCCTCCGAGCTTCTATTTCTTCAGCAAAAAAATCATGTTCTTCAGCAATTCCATTATGTGCTTCTATAAGTTCTTCATCCGAAGCTACTCCTGATAGTGCTGTAACTGAATCTAAGGTCCATTTGAAACAGTCATCTATTCTGTCTAATGGTATTCCTAAAACATGCAAAATTACAGATAAAGGCAAAGGTCTTGCAAATTCTCTTATGAAGTCACAATTTCCATTATCAGCAAATTTTTCAATTAAATTAGAAGAGAAATCTAAAATCCAAGGTTCATAAGCTGCAATTTTGTCAGGTACAAAAAAATCTTTAACTAATTCTCTATATTTTTTATGTTCTGGGTCATCTATTGTTAATAGAGTTCCTTTACCTAAGTTAAAAGCCTTTCTTCTAGCTTCTTTTACCTCTTGTGCTTCACTCGAATCACTGTTTAAAATAAATTCACTTGAAAAAATATCTTTCTTTCTCGTAGCTTCTTTGACTAATTCATATTTAGAAATAATATATATGCCGGTCTCAGGATCTTTATATACAGGCGCCTGTTCTCTTAACTCTTTATTATAATGATAAGGGCATTCTAAGATTTCCTTATCAAATAATTGCATTTCTTCAAGTTTTCTAGAATCATCCAGAGGATTACTTACCATGACATCTCCAAGTAATAAAAAAAAGATTATGCCAGTATAGTAAAAAAAGACAAAGTGGACTTTCTTATTTCGTAGCAGTTTAAGTCATTAAAATGGTGCTGGTCTAATTGGGTCTTTTCCATCCCAGCTTTCATGACTTTCCCTTAGTAAATCAAAAAAACCTTGTGTACCTGGGTTTTCTTCATACAGTTCTATATGACCACCTAGATCTTTTTCGGCATCTAACCAACATACTCTTGCTGAAGTGGTAAAAGCTGTGGTCTCTATATATCCATTATTTGTTAATCTTTTGTACTCTTCGTCGTACTTACTTGTAAAAATACACCAATGGTGAAAACCTTCTTCCTCAGGTTTAAACATATCTCTGAATGTAGAAGGGCCATCATTATGTTGAACCATGAACTCTATTTGCGCAGAACCTGCCTGACCAAAAGCATAAGTCATATCTAGATCACAAGGCT
>CAZMZZ010000017.1:0-32740 GCA_964571215.1 uncultured Gammaproteobacteria bacterium | reverse complement strand
TCCTCTGACAACTACCTGTAGAGAAGGATTACTTTTAAGAATGCTAGAAATTTTTTCTGAAAGTTGCATAAGACCAAGAGGTTCGTTCTTACTAGATTGAATTTCCAAAAAAAATTGCCCTTTAGAATCTACTGAAATAATAAGTGGATCTTGTTGTTCTCTTGGTAAAGGTTCATTTGAAGCCTCTGGGAGATTTAGAAGTATTCCTTGTACCATCAAGGGTGCTGATACCATAAAAACAACCAATAGAACTAGCATGACATCTATGTAAGGAACTACATTTATATCTGAAACTAACTTTCTCTTCCTCATGCCTTATTCTTACGCTCTTCTCTATTTAAAACTGATGAAAACTCCTCAATAAAACTTTCATATAGAGAAATCAGAGCATCTATCTTAGATGCAAACCTGTTGTAAGCGATTAAAGCAGGAATTGCAGCAAACAATCCAACAGCGGTAGCTATTAGAGCTTCAGAAATTCCTGGAGCAACTGCTGTAAGTGTAGCTTGATTTGCTTCTACCAAGCCCCTAAAGGAATTCATAATCCCCCAGACTGTACCAAATAAACCTATATAAGGGCTAGATGAGGCTACAGTAGCTAAAAATGGAAGATTTTTCTCTAATAAGGTTTGCTCTTGGTTTAGTGAAACACGCATACTTCTTTGAACACTTTCTAGTATCAAATCTGATTCAAGGTTTTGAGACTTGTATTTCTTATAATCTAAGTAACCTGATTGAAAAATGCTTTCTGCTCCTAAGGGAATATGGCCTTCCTCTTTTCTAATTTCCATAATTTTCTCTACACCTATATCTGACCAAAACATTTCTTCAAAATCAGAGAACTCTTCTTCTGATCTTTGAATGTAAAGCCATCTTTCAAAAATCACCATCCATGACAAGATAGAGGCTATTAGCAGAAGCGTAATAACAGACTGGACTATAAAGCTTGCATTTAGAAATAAATCTATAACTGAGTTATCCATAATATTTCTTACAATAAAGTTTTCATACCTTTTAGTAAATAGGAAGGTAGAGGTGCGGGTCTAAATTCTTCAACATCCAAACAACCACACTGAATGACAGCCTTACAAATAGCTTCTCCTGAGGTTAAAAATACTTCTTGTGAGAAATCAAAGCCAACCTTACCTAACTTTATTAGTTTAGTTTCTATAACAATATTATCATCTAGGCTGGCTGGTTTTATGAAATCGATGCTTATGTGTCTAACTATAAAAATAAAGCCCTCTTCCATTAGAGTTTTCTGTCCATAACCAACTTTTCTTAAATATTCTGTACGAGCTCTCTCAAAAAATCGAAGATAGTTAGCATAATAAACAACCCCCTGAGCATCAGTATCTTCATAATAAATTCTTAGGGTTAATTTGTGACTCACTTGTCTAAATTATGGTTAGTAATATCTTCTTGATATAACTCTTTAAGTAAAAAAATAAAATCGTCCCACAACAAATCAGCGGTGAATGGAGCTGTTAAAGGTATAGAAGGATTGATAGCACCTAAAGGAATTCTGACCTTGATAGGCCTTCTGTTAAATTTATAGATTAAAGCAGGGATTCCTCGATCTTGAGAAGAGTCTAAGACTTGTTGCCACCAAGCTTCCAATGGCTCAGCACCTGCTCCATACCTTTTACATTCTATATACCATCTTCCTAAAATAAGATCAGGTAGGTATTTTTCTCTAGTCTGTTCCAATATTCTCTTAATGGAATTAGAGAGATCTAGGTCTGTATTTAATAGATTGGCTATTTCTCTCTCAAAAGAAGCGCCTTTATTTCTAGAATTTGTCATAACTAGTCCAGATGCTCTACTATTTCTTCAGGAAAATCTGCGTTTGAATAAACATTCTGTGTATCATCTAGATCTTCTAAAGATTCTAAGAGTTTATAGATTTTTATTGAGGTTTCTAGATCTGTACTAACACTAGTTTCTGCAACTAAGCTGATCTCTGAATCTAAGGTTTCTATTCCAGACTCCTTTAAAGCTTCTTTAACAGACTCAAGATCTAGGGGCAGCGTAGTTATAGATAAAGTTTTATCTGCATTCTCTTCTATATCTTCTGCTCCTGCTTCTACTACAATCTCAAAAATTTCTTCAATTTTAGAATTACCTTGAATCTGAATTAAACCTTTCTTACTAAATAAGTATGAAACTGAACCATCAGTTCCTAGATTTCCACCAGCTTTAGAGAAGGCATGCCTAACTTCTGCAACTGTCCTGTTATTATTATCCGTCATAGCTTCAACAATAATAGCTACTCCCCCAGGTCCATATCCTTCTAATAAAGTTTCTTCTAAATTATCAGCTTCTGCGCTACCTGATCCTCTTTGGATTGCTCTTTCTATAGTGTCTTTGGGGATGTTTGCTGATAAAGCTTTATCCAAAGCACTCCTCAATCTAGGGTTGTCATCTGCAACAGGACCTCCTAGTTTTGACGCTACAGTAAGCTCTTTGATAAGTCGAGAGAATATCTTACCTTTCTTTGCATCTTGCCTACCCTTTCTGTGCTTTATATTTGCCCATTTTGAATGTCCTGCCATTATTAGTCATCCTTATCTACAATTAATCGCAATTCATTTAATTGCTCCAGTGAAGCTTCACCCGGTGCATTAGTCATTAAACAAGAGGCTGTCTGTGTTTTAGGGAAAGCTATGACATCCCTTATAGAATCAGAATTTGTCATAAGCATAATTAGTCTATCAAAACCAATGGCTAGTCCAGCATGTGGTGGACAGCCATGCTGTAATGCTGATAAAAGGAATCCAAATTTTGTTTCTGCTTCTGTTGAATCAATGCCCAACACTTCTAAAACAGATAACAGCATTTTATGGTCATGAATACGAACAGACCCTCCTCCTAATTCTACTCCATTTAAAACTACATCATATGCATCTGATAAACAACTTAATGGGTCCTTCTTAAGCTCTTCTATACTACATCTCGGAGCAGTAAAAGGATGATGTAAGGGAGTTATTTCTTTGTTTGAGTTAAGTTCAAACATTGGCCAATCTATAATCCAACAAGGAGACCAATCTAGAGTTAATAAATTTAAATCCTTAGCCAATTTGTCCCTCAAAGCAGATAAAGAATCATTAACAACCTTACCAGAACCTGCTCCAAAGAAGATTATATCTCCTGCTTTGGGATTAAGTCTTTTTAAGAGATTATTTACAAGTTCATCTTCAAAAAATTTAACTATCGGAGACTGTAGACCCTCTTTTCCTTTTTTTGGATCATCAACTTTTATATATGCAAGACCTTTTGCTCCATATTTGCTGACAAACTCTGTGTATTCATCAATTTTTTTTCTTGTAAATCCTTCACTACCTGAAATAGATAAACAAGCTATTCTTGATTCCTTAGAATCTGCAACTTCTCTAAAAACTTTAAAATCTGTATTCTTAAAAAGATCTTTAACTTCTAAGAGTTCTAAAGGATTTCTTAAATCAGGTTTATCTGTACCAAACCTTTCCATTGCATCAGAGTAGGACAGAGTTAAAAAATTACCCAACTCAATATTCATAACTTCTTGGAAGATATTATTTATCAGGTTTGTTACAAGCTCTCTGATATTATCTGCATTAACAAAAGAACACTCTAAATCAATCTGAGTAAATTCAGGCTGTCTTTCTGCACGCAAATCTTCGTCTCTAAAACACCTTGCAAACTGATAATATTTTTCAAACCCTGAAGCCATTAGGGTTTGTTTAAATAATTGAGGAGATTGAGGCAAAGCAAAAAATGAGCCTGGATAAATTCTACTGGGTACTAGATAGTCCCTTGCTCCTTCGGGTGTTGCTTTAGTTAATAAAGGTGTTTCTATATCTACAAATTCATTTTTATCAAGAAAATTTCTAATTGCCATAGAGGTAGAAGATCTAAGTCTGATATTCTTTTGCATCTCAGACCTTCTTAGATCCAGAAACCTAAACTTTAAACGAGTGTCTTCTCCTACCGAAGAATACTCATCTAATTGAAATGGAGTTGGAAGAGAATCATTTAAAATAACAAGATCAGAGCCTATTATTTCTATCTTACCAGTCACTAGGTCAGGGTTTATAGTTCCTTCTGGTCTTTCTCTCACCAGGCCTTTAGCATAAAGTACAAACTCATTCCTGCAAGACTCAGCTAAAGAAAAATTCTTTTTATTATCAGGATCAAAGACTATTTGAACTATTCCAGATTCATCTCTTAAGTCAAAAAAGATTACTCCTCCATGATCTCTCCTTTTATTAACCCAACCTACTACTTCTACCTCTTTTCCAGTAAGCTTAGTATCTATTTTTCCACATTTATGGGTTCTGAATGACATAATTATTTCTTATCCTTCTTTAGTTTTTGTTTTAGTTTTTTCTCTTTTCTCTTTTTTATTCTTAGTTGAATCTTTGCTGTCCTTATTTTTACTATTATTTGCTTTAATAGTCTCCTTTTTACTGTCTTCTTTTGCTATATTTTTCTTCTTACCGGTCTTAAAATCTGTTTCATACCACCCTGATCCTTTTAATCTAAAAGAGGGGGCAGTAGGTAATTGAATTAGTTTTGGATTCTTCTTTTTAAACTTATCCAACTCAGATATTTTCATCTGAAGTTCAAATATCTCCTCAGATTTTTTATCTTTAAAAATATAAGTGGGCATAAATAGGTATTTTTTTTCAAATTATACCAATTTAAAGCTTATTAGCTCGTGAACTAAAAGATGAGGTGTTAATATTCATACTAATAAAGAGAATTTAATGTTAGCAAGCAAACTACTTTTAGCTACTCAAAGAGAAAACCCTGCAGACGCTGAGACTATAAGTCATCAATTGATGATAAGAGCTGGCTTAATTAGACAAGTAGCTTCAGGAATTTATAACTGGCTTCCTACTGGAAAACTTGTTTTAAACAAAGTAGAAGAGATAGTTAGAAAAAACATGGATGCTTCAGGAGCATTAGAGATGCTTATGCCAATGGTACAACCTGGAGAGTTATGGAAGGAGTCAGGGAGGTGGCAACAATACGGAAAAGAACTTTTAACCTTTGAAGATAGGCACCAAAGAGATTTTTGCTTAGGTCCTACTCATGAGGAAATTATTACATACCTTTGTAAATCAGAGATAAGAAGTCATAAACAATTGCCAAAAACTTTTTATCAA
Organism: uncultured Gammaproteobacteria bacterium; assembly: GCA_964571215.1. Taxonomy (GTDB): domain Bacteria; phylum Pseudomonadota; class Gammaproteobacteria; order Magnimaribacterales; family Magnimaribacteraceae; genus CAJWPI01. The sequence goes on along the minus strand of CAZMZZ010000017.1, from coordinate 27,590 downwards.
ATACAAACAAAGTTTAGAGATGAGATAAGACCAAGATTTGGTGTAATGAGGTCAAGAGAATTTATTATGAAGGATGCTTATTCATTTGATATTTCTCAAAAAGATATGGATCTTAGCTATCAGACAATGAGAAATACCTATATCAACATATTTAATTCTTTAGGACTTGATTACAGAATTGTTAAAGCGGATAGTGGCGCTATAGGAGGTTCAGATTCTGAAGAATTTCATGTATTAGCTGATTCCGGAGAAGATCTTCTAGCTTTTAGTGATAAAAGTGATTACGCAATTAATGCTGAGCTTCTTATAAATAGTAAAGATGACCAAAATCCAGAAATTTTAGAAGGAAAACCTAGTCCAGATGGTAAAGGGAAATTAAAACTAAAAAGAGGGATAGAAGTAGGACATATCTTTAAACTAGGAACTAAATATTCTGAAAGTCTTAAATTAAAAGTTCAAAATAACTCTTCAGATATTTATCCAGAGATGGGTTGTTACGGAATTGGTATATCAAGAATTATTGCTGCTGCAATAGAACAAAATCATGATGATAAAGGAATAATCTGGCCGAAAGCTTTGTCCCCTTATCAGATTGCATTAATTGAGGTTAACCCAAAGAACCGTTCTGATATAAATTCAACATGTAAGTCTTTATATGAATCTCTTGTTGGAAATAATGTACCTGTGCTTTGGGATGATAGAGAACAAAGGGCAGGAGTTAAGTTCTCTGATATGGAATTAATAGGAATTCCTAATACTATTATTGTTGGTGAGAAGTCAACCACTGACAACACTATAGAAATAAAGAAAAGGACGTCTGAAAATCCTGAAGCAGTTCCAGTTAGTGAAGCAATAAAGAGAGTGCTAAAAAATTAGTATTATTCAGGGTCTGAATTTTTAACAGCCTCTTCTTCTATTTTTTCAGCAAGTTTTGGATTCTCCTCAAGGAAAATTACAGCATTGGCTTTGCCTTGACCTATTCTCTCACCATTATAGCTATACCAAGCACCTGACTTTTCTATTACATTTTTTTCACAAGCAAGGTCAATGAGTTCACCTAACCTATTAATTCCTTTGTTATAAATAATTTGAAACTCGGCTTGCTTAAAAGGAGGGGAAACTTTATTTTTGACAACTTTTACCCTTGTTTCATTTCCTACTACTTCATCGCCATCCTTAACAGTTCCTATTCTTCTAATATCTAACCTAACTGATGAATAAAACTTGAGAGCATTTCCTCCGCTAGTTGTTTCTGGACTCCCAAACATAACGCCTATTTTATGTCTTATCTGATTTATAAATATAACTAAAGTTTTAGACCTTTGTACATTTCCTGTTAACTTTCTTAATGCTTGAGACATAAGTCTTGCTTGAAGACCAATATGAGAGTCTCCCATCTCCCCTTCTATCTCGGCTTTTGGTACTAAAGCAGCCACAGAATCAATAACTAATACATCAACTCCCCCAGAATGCACCATTATGTCTGCTACTTCTAATGCTTGCTCTCCAGTATCTGGTTGAGATATTAATAATTCATCAACATTTACTCCCAATTTACCTGCATAAATTGGATCAAGGGCATGCTCTGCATCTATAAAGGCAGCTGTCCCTCCTTTTTTCTGACATTGAGCAATCACTTCAAGAGTTAGAGTTGTTTTGCCTGAAGATTCTGGACCATATATTTCGACAACTCTGCCTTGAGGAAGGCCACCGATTCCTAAAGCTAAGTCTAACCCTAATGAGCCAGTCGAAACTGCTGGAATCTTCTCAAGTTTTCTCTCCCCCATGCGCATAACAGTTCCTGAACCAAATTGTCTCTCTATCTGGCCTAATGCCTCGTCTAGCTGTTTCTTTTTATCTACTTCTTTAATGCTAGTCACCTTCTTCTGTGCCATAATTTTCTCCTATTGAGTTTTATGGCCATTATACTAAATACTGTATAAATAAACAGTATTATTTTAAATATTTTTTACTAAGTCAATTGAACCCAGTAAAGCTCTTTCAACAGAATAATACCTTACCTCCTCTCTGTTTCCGTTAAACTTTTCAACACTTGTCGTTATTAAATTGTCTTTAAGGGCCCAGGCTAAGCAAACTGTACCAACAGGCCTTTCCTTTGTCCCTCCATCAGGACCTGCTACTCCACTTATAGCTACTCCTAAATCAGCGGCACTTCTATCTAATGCACCTAAGACCATTTCCTTAACAACCTCTTCACTTACCGCTCCAAAATTTTTTAATGTCTGACTAGAAACATTCAATATTCTTTGTTTTGATGAATTTGAATAAGTAATAAAGCCGCATCCAAACCAACTAGAACTTCCCTTTACAGAGGTTATAGCTTTACCAACCCAACCCCCAGTGCAAGACTCTGCTGAAGTAAAATACAACTTCTTAGATACTAAAATATCTCCTAATTCAGAAGATAATCTATGTAGTTTAGTTAAGTCCAAATTTATAAAGTACTTACCTATAATTCTTTACTATTAGAACAGAATAGAATCAATTGTCTATAGCGCTTTCCACTACTAGTGTTTAGTTGATAAAATTGACATCCAAAGATAATACATATGACATTCATTGTTGGAGAATCCTGTATAAAGTGTAAATTAACAGACTGTGTAGAAGTGTGTCCTGTGGACTGCTTTTACGAAGGACCTAATATGTTGGTTATCAGCCCAGATGAATGTATTGATTGTGCTTTATGCGAACCAGAATGTCCGGTAAATGCTATTTATTCCGAGGATGAAGTGCCTGCTGACCAAATAGATTTCATAGAGCTTAATGCAGAGTTATGTACTCAATGGCCTAATATAACTGAAATGAAAGACGCTCCAGCAGATGAACAAGAATGGAGGGAAGTAAAAAACAAGCTAAAATACTTAGAGCGCTAAGAAATTTTTATTCTATTTAAGAAATAAATAAAAAGAATTCCTATAACCAATCCACTAAGTGACTCAGTTGCTGTTAATAAAGTGATCGGATAAGGATCGTGAGAAGGGATTTTTTTCCAGATTAAAGGTAAGCTAAATATTATAAGACCAAAGAAAAAACTTTTGGTTGATTGGTTTTTATTCTTGAATGCAAATCTTATTATTTTAGATAAAATCAACAATCCAAGAAGACATCCAAAAAAGAATAAACCTAAGACTTTAAAATTGAAATCATTTAAAGATCTAATTATTAAAGGGTAAAGTCCTAATAATAATAAAACAAAGCTCCCAGAAATTCCAGGGAGAATAAAAGCAGAAACTGCAATAAACCCGCCAATAAACAAATAAAAATAAGAAATATCAGGATTTGATATGTATGTCTGAGTAAAAAAAATAATTAATATCAAAGGTAAAGAAAGAAATAATCCCATAAACCACTTTTTATCAAACTTCTTGGGCTTTAAAGGTTCGGTTGTAAGAGAACAAATGATTAGACTTGTAAATAAAGATTTCAGGAATAGTGGAAAATTCTCTAATAAAAAAGCAATTAGAGAAGAAAAAGACAACACCCCAATAAGCATTCCAAATAAAAGAAGAAACAAAAAACTTCCTTCAATCTGCTTCCAAGCTAGTTTAAATTTAGCTTTAAAGATTAAAGAAAGAAAAGATCGGTTAAAATTAGAGATAGCTAATATAAGTCTTTCGTAGATTCCCAAAATTAGAGCTATGGTGCCACCTGAGACTCCTGGTACTAACTCAACCACTCCTATTGCTAATCCTTTAATTATGATAAGAAAGTTTGATTTGATCACTAAATTTAATTCTGAGTTCTATATTAGCTTACTAAACCTTTAAGCAAAGGTACAAATAACACCCTATCAAGAGTTTTCTCCTCGAACTCATTTTCTTTAACTCTTCTTATTAAAGTTAGATGTTGAGAACTGTTATCACCTACAGGGATAACTAATTTACCACCAATAGATAGTTTTTTTAATAGATAATCTGGTACACCCAAAGGGGCTGCAGCAGAAAGGATTGCATCAAAATTACCCTCCATATTACTCAACATATTCCCATCATCATGCAAGAGTCTGATATTCTTTATTTTAAGATCTGAAAGAGTGTTTTTTGCTCTTTCATGCAGAGGTTTAATCCTTTCAATACTTAAAACTCTTTCAGAAAAATTAGCAAGAATAGCTGTCTGATAGCCGCACCCAGTACCAATCTCTAAAGATCTTTTAAGAGGTTTTTCGTTAAATTTATCATCCTCAATAAGAAGTTCAGTCATCCTTGCAACTACATACGGCTGAGAAATAGTTTGTTGATGTCCTATGGGAAGAGCCATATCATCATATGCCCTAGAAGCTAGGGCTTCATCAAGAAAAAAATGACGTGGAGTGTCTCTCATGACTTCTAAAATTCTAATATCTTTAATTCCTTGTTCAGTTAATCTTTCTACTAGTCTCTGCCTTGTTCTCAGAGAAGTCATGCCTAAGCCTTGAAGTTTTTCCATTTTTTTACTGCCTAAAAGTGCTAAGCCAAGAAGTTATCTCTTTTAAATAATCGTTAGATAAGAAATTAGGACTAATAGGAGTTAAAGATACCAGACCTCTTGAAAGAGCCTTAATATCTGCACTGTTTTTGTTTGCCGGGACTTTTGTTCTATGAGAAACCCAAAACTTTTCTTTTTTTAAACCTCCATCCCTTTGGGGTGGGTTTCTTGCCCCCCAAGAGCCTAAAGTAGTTAATTTAATTTCCTTAATTTGTTCATACTCTAAATTTGGAACATTTAGATTAAAGGTAATATGAGGGCCTATATCTAATTTTTTGAATCTTACAATTATATCTTGAGCTATTTTTGCTGCAGACAAAAAATTAGGGTCTTTTCTATTTTCTGATCCTGGTTGCATAAATGCAGAAGCAGACACTGCCATAGATGGAATAGAAAATTCTCTAGCCTCTAGAGCTGCTCCAACCGTTCCAGAATAGACTAAATCTTCGGCCATATTTGCACCATAATTTACTCCACTAATTAAAAAATCAGGTCTAAACGGGCACAACTCATGAAGACCTAAATGAACACAATCAACAGGTGTTCCATCTACAGCTATAAAATTTTCTTTAATTTTCTTAGGGGATAAGGGTCTTTTGGTAGTAATTGAAGAACCTGCTCCACTCATCTCTTTCTCTGGGGCTATAACAAAAATTTCATTATTTTCTTTCAAACATTTATAAAGAACTTTAATTCCTTCAGCATCTATACCATCATCATTAGTTAACAATATTTTCATTAAATCTTTTTAAGAAATATCTTATTTATTTATTATTCTATTACCCTTAGGTTCTACTTTTCTTATTAAAGAAACAGAATAACAAGATATTCCCAATTTTATTCCTTCAAATCCTAAACCATCTGTAGTAGTTGCTTTGATATTAATATCATCAATTCCAATATTAACTAAAATGCAAAGATGCTTCTTCATAGCCTTAATATGATCAATAATCTTAGGTTTCTCTGCAACCAAAGTTACATCAATATTAACTATTTCATAATGAAGAGAACTCAGAAGATCTATTACTTCTCCTAGAAGTTCGCTACTTGAAATATTCTCATATTTCGGGTCATCCGAAGGGAAGTGTGTTCCTAGATCGCCTAAGGCAGCAGCTCCTAATAGAGAGTCTATTATTGCGTGAATAATCACATCTCCATCAGAATGAGCTTCAATGGAGAATTCGCTCTTTATGTAAATGCCACCGAGTACCATTCCTTCACCTGGAATTAGCTTATGCGCATCATATCCTTGTCCTATTCTCATCTAACTAGTTATTCTTCCTTGGTTAATCAATATTGATTTAACAATGTTTAGATCTTCGGGCATAGTAACTTTTATATTTTCTCTGGAACCCTCAATAATCTTGATTTTTCCTTCATTTGCTTCAACAAAGGAAGCCTCATCTGAAAATTCTAGTGACTTATCTTCTAAATTATCCAAGGCTTCAAATAACGCTTCTTTACGAAACAATTGAGGAGTAAATGCTGTCCAAAGAGAACTTCTATCTACTGTTCTCTTAACAATATGGTCAGATGAAGAAACTTCTTTCATAGTTTCTCTACACGGGGCTCCTAAAATAACTCCATCTATATTGGTATCTTCTAAGTTTGCAAAAAGTGATTCTATCTCAGATCTTCTTATGCACGGTCTAACCGCATCATGGATTAAAATGGAACCAAAACGTTTTGAAGAATTCTTCCAGAAATTTATTCCACTTAGTACTGAATGAAACCTCTCTTTCCCTCCTTCTATAAAGTTAAGTTCAGGACCTTTTAAAGATAAAGACTTCCACTCAGAATCTTCTCCAGAAATAACCAAACATATACCTAAACATTCCTGAAAGCTAGTTATAGGTTCTAAACTTAACTGTAAAATTGACATGTCGTTCAACGAAGTAAATTGTTTAGGTATCTCTTGATTAAACCTTTTCCCCCTACCTGCAGCAGGTACAATAGCTACAAAGGGTTTAATCGACTGATTCATCAGCTTTGTCCGAAATTAATTCTATAGATTCTTTTTGCTTAAACTGATAAAAAATTTCCCCAGGTTTTATAAGGCCTAGCTCAGCTCTAGCAAGTCCTTCTATAGCATTTCTTCCCATGCTAAATTTTTCCTTTTCTCTTCTTAAAAGCTCATTCTTTTTTAAGAGTACTGTGTTATTTTCTTCTAAAGTTTTAATTTGAGATTTTAATTGCTGCAAATTGAAAAAACTATAATCTCCAAACCAAATTCTGACTTGTACTACAAGCAGTATGATTAATAGAAAAAAACAAGAAAAATAGAAAAGAACTTTTTTATCTTGAAGTAATTTATTTTTAAGATAATTCATCCCTTCCTAGAAAACCTAAATTAGAATTTTCTTCTATAATAAGCAAACGATTATACTTTGAGTTTCTGTCAGATCTAGAAAGGGAACCAGTTTTAATTTGTCCTGCTCCAACAGCTACTGCTAAATCAGCAATAGTGTGATCTTCAGTTTCTCCTGATCTATGGGATATCACAATCTTATAATCATTTTTTAAGGCTAAATTAATAGTTTGCATTGTCTCTGAGAGAGTTCCTATCTGATTTACTTTTATTAATACTGCATTAGCAACTTTTCTTTCTATACCCTCTTGAAGTCTTTTATGATTTGTAACAAATAAGTCATCTCCAACCAACTGAGTGTTATGACCCAGTTTTTTTGTAATGATCTCCCACCCTTCCCAATCATCTTCAGCTAAACCGTCTTCTATAGATGAAATAGGATAATCTTCCTTAAGCTTAGAGAAGTATTCAACAATCTCTTTTGAGGTGTAATCTCTACCCATACCTTCCATAACATATCTTCCTTCATCAAAAATTTCATTAGCAGCAACATCTATTGCGAGCATCACTTCTTCTCCAGACCTGTAACCTGCATTTTCAATAGCATCAATAATTAAATTGATAGCTTCTTCTGGGGAACTAATTTGAGGAGCGAAACCACCCTCATCACCTACGGAAGTGTTTAATTTCCTTTTCTTTAGAATATTCTTAAGACTGTGGAAGATTTCTGCTCCACACTGAATAGATCGCTTAAAACTATCAAAGGCGACTGGTTGTATCATAAACTCTTGAAAATCTAGAGGGTTATCAGCATGCACTCCTCCATTTAACACATTCATCATGGGAACAGGTAACCTCTTATTTACATCTTGTTCAATAAATTCTTTTGATAATTTATGAAGATATTCATAAAAGGGTAAGTTTAAAGCCTTTGCAGAAAGCTTAGCACAAGCTAAAGAAACTCCCAGTATAGAATTTGCACCAAAATTACTTTTATTTTCTGTACCATCAGCCTTACACATTAAGTTATCAATCTTTTCTTGATCGGTTATCTCTATACCTTCCAAAATTCCATTAATTTCCTCATTAATAATTTTCTTAGCTTTAAGGACTCCTTTTCCATTAAATCTTCTCTCGTCTTCGTCTCTGATCTCCCAAGCTTCGTATTTACCAGTTGAAACTCCTGAAGGAACTAATGCCAAGGCTCTCGACCCTCCAGAAACAATAACTTCAACTCCTAAAGTTGGATTACCTCTTGAATCCAATAACTCATAAGCTCTTAGCTTTTCTATTAAAATCTTACTCATTAAAACTAGTTGATTGTCAAAGTGGGAAGAGATTTCGCGAGATTATCAACTTCTTTAATTTGGTTTATATAATCTTTTAATAATCTCAATGGAAGAGCACAAGGCCCATCACACTTAGCTTTATCGGGATCTGGATGAAGTTCAATAAATAAGCCAGCTAGACCCAAAGACATGGCTGACTTAGCAAGATCAAGAGCATACTCTCTCCTACCTCCTGTCTTGGAACCCAAATTACCAGGCTGTTGTAGAGAGTGGGTGACATCAAAGACAACGGGGAAGCCATATTTTTTTAACTGCGAAAGTCCAAGCATATCAACAACTAAGTTCTTATAACCAAATAATGTTCCTCGTTCACAAAGCAGGATATTTTCATTCTTAAAAGACAATATTTTTTCTACTAAATTGCCTACTTCATCAGGGGACAAGAACTGCCCTTTTTTAATATTCATTGGTAATCCAGTCTCTGCTATTCGCAATAAAAGGTCAGTTTGTCTGCATAAGAAAGCTGGAACTTGTATTATATCTAATACCTCCGAAGCTAATTTAACCTGATCTTCAGAATGGACATCTGAAACTATGGGGATTCCATATTGAGACTTCAAAATTGATAATGTTTCTAGACCCTTGTGTAAACCAGGTCCTCTATATGATTCAACAGAAGATCTATTGGCCTTATCAAATGAAGCCTTGAAAATAAAAGGTACTTTTAACCCTTTACAAACAGAAAGACACTCTTCTATTACTTCTTTTGCTATATCTTCAGATTCCAAAACGTTTAAGCCAGCAATTAAAACAAAAGGATTTTTGTTGCTAAAAGAAAAGTCTGCTACTTGGACTTTATTATATTTCAACTTCTTTTCTCCTATTATCTTGAAGATTCTTAGCTGCCTCAATAAATCCTTTAAAAAGCGGATGCCCTTCTCTGGGGTTTGAAGTAAACTCTGGATGAAATTGACACCCTATAAACCAAGGATGGTCCTTAACTTCCACAACCTCAACAAGATTTTTATCTTCTGACCTTCCAGCTATTTCCATACCTGAGGATATTAGTTGATTAACATAATTATTGTTAACTTCGTATCTGTGCCTATGTCTCTCATAGATTTTATCTATGCCATAGAGATTCTTTGTTAAAGATCCTTTACTTAATAAACATTGCTGAACCCCTAACCTCATTGTACCTCCTAAATCAGAGTCTTCATTCCTTTGCTCAACTTTTCCAGTTGAATCAATCCATTCGCTTATAAGGCCTATTACTGGGTTCCTAGATTTCTTATTAAATTCACTACTGTGGGCATCTTTTAATCCTAAGATATTTCTGCAGAACTCTATAACAGCTACTTGCATGCCTAAACAAATACCTAAATAAGGGATTTTATGCTCCCTTGCATATTTTACTGCAGCTATCATTCCTTCAATTCCTCTTTCTCCAAAACCGCCTGGTACTAATATAGCATCAGAATCTTTTAGAACCTCTTGGACATTGGAAGACTCTAGTAGTTCAGAGTCTACATAATTAATTTCTACTTTTAGGTCTTGTTGTATTCCTCCATGTACAAGTGCTTCATTAAGAGACTTATACGCATCAACTAGATCTATATATTTCCCAACCATAGCAACGTTCACTAGCCCTTTGGGGTTTAAATCAGCCTTTATTACCCTTTCCCAATCAGACAAATCTGGTTTATTGCATTTAATGTCCAGCTTGTTAACTACTATCTCATCCACAGACTCTTCATTAAGTTTTAAAGGAATTTTATAAATGCTTTCTAAATCGGGCATAGAAACAACAGAGTCTTTTTCTACATTAGTAAAAAGAGCTATCTTTTCTCTGGCTTCTTCGGAAAGTTCTTTCTCTGATCTGCAAATTAGAATATCTGGTTGAAGGCCATGTGAAAGCATTTCTTTTACAGATCGTTGAGTTGGTTTTGTCTTTATTTCTCCTGCTACAGAAATATATGGCAAAAGAGTTAAGTGCATAAACAAGGTACGTTTAGCATTTAATTGGATTTTCATCTGTCTTATCGCTTCCAAGAAAGGTTGTGACTCAATATCACCTACAGTTCCCCCTATTTCAACTATGGCTATATCAGCATTACCTGCACCTTTTATTATTCTTCTTTTTATTTCATCGGTAATGTGTGGAATAACCTGAACCGTACCGCCTAAATAATCTCCTTTTCTCTCATTTTTAAGGACAGTTTCGTAAATCTGACCTGTTGTGAAGTTGTTAGACTTAGACATTTTTGTTTTAAGAAATCTTTCGTAATGTCCTAGATCTAAATCTGTTTCAGATCCATCTTCAGTAACAAACACTTCTCCGTGTTGAAAGGGGCTCATCGTTCCAGGGTCTAAATTAATATAAGGGTCTAATTTCATTATTGTTATAGACAAGCCCCTACTTTCGAGTACTGCTCCCAAGGACGCCGATGCTATACCCTTGCCCAGAGACGATACTACCCCCCCAGTTACAAAAATAAATCGAGTGTGAGAATTTTCCATCTAATAAACACTTACAGAAAACAAAAAAATTCTGTGAGATGGCTCTACAGGTTAACAAAAAGGGAAAAATTGAACAATATATATTCTAATTTTCTTTTTCTTCGTAGTATTGAGGTGGGAAACGGTCTTCTCTTGCTAGATTTTCGAATCTTGTTACAGACTTACGAAACGCCAGTTTTATCATTCCAGTAGGTCCATTTCTTTGCTTGGCAATATTTATCTCTGCTATTCCCTGGCTCTCTAAATTATCAGGTTCATAATGCTCATGTCTATAAAGGAAAGCCACTACATCTGCATCCTGTTCTATTGCCCCAGAATCCCTTAAATCAGATAATTGGGGTCTCTTATTTGGCCTAGATTCAACTTGTCTGTTAAGTTGAGAAAGCGCAACCACAGGAAGGTTAAGTTCTTTTGCTAATGCTTTCAAAGAACGACTAATCTCACTAATTTCTGCTACCCTGTTATCGCCCTTTCCAAAAACTTGCATAAGTTGAAGATAATCAACTACGATCATTGAAAGATTTTTGTTCTCTCTCTTTACCCTTCTAGCTCTAGACCTTAGTTCTTGAGGAGTTAACGCTGGTGTGTCATCCAATAAGATATTTTTACTACTAAGAATTGATAAGGCTTTATCAATTCCCTCCCAATCTTCTTCTTCTAACTGGCCTCTAAGTAATCTTTGCAGGTCTATATTAGCTATACTTGAGATAAATCTTCTTACCACTTGTTCAGATGACATCTCCAAGCTAAAAAGTAAAACTGTCTGATTTGTCTGTCTAGCTACGTTTTCTGCAATATTGAAAGCAAAAGCAGTTTTTCCAATTGAAGGTCTTCCAGCAACTATTATTAAATCAGAATCCTGGAAGCCTAATGTTATGTCGTCTATATCATCAAAACCTGTGCTTACCCCCACTAAAGATGTTCCACTCTCATTAGCTTCTTGAATATCAGCATAAACAGGTCCTAATATCTCTTTAATAACCTTTGGACCCTGAGAGCGTTTCATATCATCCCTCAAGCTCAAGATTCTTTCTTCAGCATTGTCAATGATCATATCACTTTCACTAGAATCTGATTCTCTTGCTGTCTGAGAGATATCTTCAGCAGTAGAGATCAGCCTTCGAAGGTTAGATCTTTGCTTAATAATATCAGCATAACTTTCTATATTGGCTACACTAGGAGTTTCTTTAGCTAATTCGGTTAAATAGTCTTTTCCTCCTTTTTGTTCTAGTTTCGAGAGATCTCCATTTCCATCAATTGTTTCTTGAACAGTTATAACATCTACTGGCCTCCCTGAGTCTTGTAGATTCTTTATGGTTCTAAAAATAAGTTTATGTTCTTTATGATGAAAATCTTCCTCTGAAACCTTTACTACCACTAGGTCCCATGCCTCATTTTTTAACATGATTCCTCCTAAAACAGCTTTCTCTGCTTCAGTAGAGTAAGGTAATGTTTTGTCTTGAGAAACTTCCTGAACCATGAATAGATTATTTATTAAATGAGAAGTTAATTCTCCCATTCAAAGGAAATTAAAACAACAAAAGATTGGAAACTATTCTTGGCTTACAATTGATACAGAAATAGTTTTAATCACTTCAGGATGGAACTCTATATCAACTTGAAATTCACCTAGCTCTTTTAAGGAACCTTCAGGCAACCTTACAGAGCTTTTTTCTATTTCAATGCCCTCTCTTATAATAGCTTCAGCTATTTCTCTAGTCCCAACAGAACCATACAAAGTTCCTTCTTCAGAAACAGTAACTGGAATTTGAACATTTACATTTTCAGTTTTTTCAGCTGTTTCTTTTGCCTTAATAATCCTTTCTTCTTCAGCTTTATTCAATTCTTTTTTACGCTTCTCGTACTCAAGTTTATTTTCTTCATTCGCATAAATCGCCTTACCTGATGGGACTAGAAAGTTCCTAGCATAACCTGATTTAACCTTAACAAGGTCTCCTGGATCCCCTAAATTAGTAACTTTTTCTAATAGTATAAGTTCCATATTATTGATGTGAATCTGTATAAGGTAATAAAGCTAAATGACGAGCCCTCTTGACTGCTTTAGTAAGTTGTCTTTGGTACTTAGAAGATGTGCCCGTTATTCTAGCTGGCATAATCTTTCCTGTTTCAGTTATAAATTCTTTTAGGAGTTTGACATCTTTATAATCTACTTCTTCAATACCTAAAGAGGTAAATTTACAGAATTTTTTCTTTGCTTCTAAGTTTCTAGGTCTTCTCTTAAATTTATTCTTTTGTTTTCTGGGCATTATTAAGACTCCTCCTTTTCTTTATCAACTTCGACTACCTCTTCACTAGTTTGTTGAGTTGATTGTTTATCTCCTTCAGAAGTCTTGTTGTCTACTTCGGTAGTAGTTCTATTTTCTTTGACTGCTTCTTTGTCTGTTTCGGTGGCTTCTTCTTTATTTTTTTCTAGTTTATCACTTTCTTGCACTACACTATCTTTAGCTTTAAGAGATGAAGATACAGATTTGATATTCTTTCTATGCTGAGCTGAATCAGAAAACGGATCTTCTTCTTCCTGATCAACTTGGGAAGATAATGCAGAAACTTCTTTATATGCTTTATTGGTAGATAAAATTAGCTCTCGTATTATTGAATCATTAAAGTTGAAGAAGTTCTTTATCTCTTTAAGCGCTTCATTATTACACTCTACATTCAATAAACAATAAGAAGCTTTAAATTGGTCTTGTATAGGGTAAGAGAGCTTCTTACTTCCTATATTCTCTAATCTATGAACCTGACCCCCTGAGTCTTTTACTATAGAGGAAAACTTGTCGAGTATAGACTGGGTTTGATCTGCCTGATCAGGGTGAACTAAAAAAACTATTTCATAATGCCTCATAACTTCCCTATGGTTTATAAGCTCTCAAGTTTACTTGTAGAGCAAGGATAAGGGGATGCATTCTATTTGAGCTCAATCTGTATGACAAGCTAAATAAAGGATGTATATAATCAATTGATTGAAGTTTATACCCTCCAAAGCAGCTGATTTTGGTACTAAACTGTTTTTTGTTAATCCTGGTACAGTATTTAATTCTATTAGTTGGAAATTACCATGTGGATCTTGTATTAAATCAACTCTACCCCAACCCTTGCATCCTATAGAAGAAAAAGCATGCCAAGCAAAATCCTTTAATTCATCTATTTTTTTTAAAGATAAATCTATTTTAGAGTACTCGGTATCTTGGCTAATATATTTAGCCTGATAGTCATAAAATCTATTCTTAGGATTTATAGAAATAGGAGTTAGAGTTTTCTGTCCTAAAATAGGTACAGTTATTTCAATTCCATCTACATAAGCCTCAGTAATTATATCGTTCTCATAATTTGATGCCTCTTTCATAGCTTCCTCTAAAGAACCCTCTCCTGGCTTTACTATACTCACTCCTAAACTGGAACCGTGAGAAATAGGCTTAACAACAAAAGATTTGTCTAAAGAAGTGATATCATTTTCTCCAGAAACATAAGGTATCATCTCCATATTTGGGGATCCTACGTCCTTTATTTCTACGAAATCTGGGGTTGGTAAAGAAAGGTCTCGCCAGATTCTTTTAGTTTTGGCTTTATTTATTGAAATTCTACATGCTTCAGCTTCACTACCAGTGAATTTTACTCTTCTGCTTTCTAAGAGATCTTGAATAAAACCATCTTCTCCACCCCTTCCATGCAAAGCTATAAAAGCAATATCGATGTCTTTAATCCTTCTTTTTGCATCTTCTTCTGACTTTAGGTCCAATATTAAAGGGTCAAAACCCATTTCTTTTAGAGCTTCACTTACAGCTTGCCCCGAAATTAATGATATATCTCTTTCTGAAGACCACCCACCCATAAGCACAGCAATTTTCATTCCTTTTAAGAAGTTCAGTTCTGTGAGCTCATTCATGTCTTGAATTGCGTATATAGTTTTTTAGAAAGTGAAGCAATATCTCCAGCGCCTTGAGTTAATAAGACGCTTTCTTGAGAAGCAAGTGAATCTTCAAGTGTAGTAACAATCTCTTTTAGATTCTTTAGTAAATGTACAGGTCTAGAAGTTTGATTTCTTAATGACTCAACTAAATCTTCACTAGAACAACCAATAATCTTTTTTTCTCCTGCAGAATAAATATCCATAATCAATAATTCATCTACAAGTTTTAAAGTTTGAACAAACTCTTCGAAAAGGTCCTTTGTCCTTGAATATCGATGTGGCTGGAAGATCATAATTAACCTCCTGTCTGGGCAAGATTCTCTAATAGCTTCTATAGTGGCTTTTATTTCTGTTGGGTGATGTCCATAATCATCTACCATTAAAAAAGATGAATCACCTCTTTTTACCAAACCGAGAAGTTCCATTCTTCTTCCTATCCCATTAAAAGAATCAAGAGCTGATTGAATGATATCAATACTTACTCCTTCTTCAAGAGCTAAAACTGAAGCTCCTACGGCATTCAAAGCATTATGTTTACCTACCATATTTAACTTAACTTCAAAAAGAGGTTTGTTTCCTCTAGATACAAGAAATTCACTCCTAAATGCATTAGGAAAATAATCATTTATAACAAAATCATTATCTTTATTGAAACCATATGTAATAACTTTTCTTGAAAATCTTGGGATTAATTCTTTTATTGTAGGGTCATCGCCACAAGCAACTAAAAAACCATCAAAGGGGATTTTTTTTACAAACTCTACAAAGGCATTCTTTAGATTAGAATATTTATTTCCATAATTAGAAAGATGATCATTCTCTATATTAGTTATGATAGATAAAGAAGGTTGTAGCTTTAGAAATGACCCATCGCTTTCATCAGCTTCTGCAACTAAATACTCACCTTTTCCTAACTTTGCATTCGTAGAAAACTTATTCAATATTCCTCCTATTATGAAGGTTGGATCAAACTTTGCTTCTGTGAGTATCGATGCCAGTATGCTTGTTGTTGTAGTCTTGCCATGGGTTCCTGCAACAGCTATTCCCTTTTTCATATTCATCAAGCTAGATAACATTTCAGCCCTTGAAAGAATAGGAATACCTTTGTCTCTTGCTTCCTTAATTTCTTCATTTGAGTTATCTATTGCACTAGAAAAAACGACTAATTCAGTCACTTTCAAATTTTTTCTATTATGTTTGAGTTGTATATCCACTCCTAAACTTTTTAACCTTTGGATAACTCTTGAATCTTGAACATCAGAACCAGTTACTTCATATCCTAGATTAAATAACACTTCTGCTATTCCACTCATCCCACTCCCACCTATCCCAATGAAATGGATTTTTTTTATTTTCCTACTTGAAATATTCATCAATTATTTTCAAGATTTCTTTTGAAGAGTGAGGTAAATGTATGCTCGTACAAGATCTTGACATCATTTCTAGACTTTTCTTATCCATAGCTACCTTTTCTAAA
Organism: uncultured Gammaproteobacteria bacterium; assembly: GCA_964571215.1. Lineage (GTDB taxonomy): Bacteria > Pseudomonadota > Gammaproteobacteria > Magnimaribacterales > Magnimaribacteraceae > CAJWPI01. Next base: position 11,583 of record CAZMZZ010000017.1, on the reverse strand, counting down.
AAAGAAGTTAAAGGGTTAATGCTGTTCTGAGAAGATTCTAATACTTCTGCAGCTCCATTTTCTTTTAAAAATTGTGCGTTATAAAATTGATGATTATCAATTGCCCAAGGCAGAGGAAAAAGAACGGATGGTTTCTTCATTATACATAACTCAGAGATTGTCATAGCCCCTGCTCTTGATATAACTAAATGACTATTTTCATAAGCCTTAGCTATATCATTTATAAATGTTTTAACTTCAGATTCAATTCCCAGGTCTCTATATTTATTTTCAAGTTTGTTTAAATCATCTTTCCCAGTTTGATGTAAAACTTTCCATGTGTTTTTATCTTTAATCTTAGTTAAAGATTCTATTACTATTTCATTAAGTTGTTTTGAGCCCTGACTTCCTCCTAAAACTAATAGATTTAATCTTTCTTCTACTACACTAAATAATTTTTTCTTTTCTGCTGTCTGAATTATCTCTTCTCTAATAGGATTTCCTACATACCTAACATTCTTCTTTCTAAATGAACCTTCAAAACCTTCAAAAATAATGATAGATAACCTTGATAAAATTCTATTTGAAGTGCCTGGAATGCTATTTTGTTCATGAATAAATAAAGGTATTCTCAAACAAAAAGCAGCTATTCCTGGAGCTAAACTTATAAAACTTCCTGAAGAAAAGATAAATTTAGGTTTGATCTTATAAATTAATAATAAAGAAGAAAAAAAGGATCGTATCAAGTATAAGATCGAAAAGAATTTGTTAATTATCGTCATTCCTCTAAAAGGTAAGGCTTTAGTAGTAAAAAAATGGAATCCTTCTTTCTCGCTTACTTCTTTTTCTAAAGAGTTATCGCTTCCTAACCAGTAGATATTTGAATCTCTCTTATTAAATTCCTTTGCTACAGCTAAGGCTGGAAAAATATGACCTCCTGTACCTCCTGCTACTATTAATATTTTCATCAAAGTACTCTTCTAGTTATTTTAGCTTTTGGCATGGCTAATTTTGTTTCATAGTCCAATCTCAAAATTAGACCTACTAAAGCACACATTACTAGTAGATGTGTACCTCCATAACTTATAAAAGGTAGAGTTAGTCCTTTTGTTGGGAGGAGTCCGCTTACTACACCCACATTGATAAAAGTATGTAGACCTATCAAAATAGAAACTCCGAATCCTACGAAGAAACTAAAATAGAGGTTCTTAGATAAGGCTCTTCTAGCAAGATAGAAAGACCTAAAACATAACCCAAACAAGAGGCTTAGTACTAAAATCCCTGTGAATAAGCCAACTTCTTCTATGATAACCGCAAAGATAAAATCTGTATGCGCATCAGGTAAGTAATTCATTTTAGTTATACCTTCTCCAATTCCTACCCCAAACCAATCTCCTCTCGCGATAGATATTAAAGAAAGGGTTAACTGGTAACCAGATCCATAAGGATCATCCCATGGGTTCATAAAAGAAACTATCCTTTCCCATCTCCATGGCACAAAATAAATCAATGACAAAGCTCCAATAAAACCAACCCCCAGAACAATTAAAAATTGTCTTAATTGAACTCCAGCTACAAAAAGTATGCCTAAAACTGTTCCAAAAATAACTGCAGAAGTCCCTAGGTCTGGTTGAAGAAGAATTAATGAAACAACAAGTACTACCAAAAATGCAGGCTTAAAAAAACTAAACCAATGGGACTGGATATCTCTAAGACTTCTTACGCAATAACCTGAAGTATAAATTATTGCGATGAATTTCATTATCTCTGAGGGTTGTAGACTATAACCATAGATTCTTATCCAACGATTAGCTCCATTTGCTTCATATCCTATACCGGGAATGAATACTAAAAGTAAAGCAAGAATTCCTAGTCCTAATAACCATTTGTCTATTTTCTCCCAAAAAAGCATAGGGATACTCACTACACCTAAAAGAATAATTAAACCTAAGAAGAGGTTTGCTAGCTGCTTGTTAAAAAGATAAAGAGGATTTCCAGACAATGAGTCTGCAAAAGCAAGAGAGGCACTAGCAACTGAAATAAGGCCTATTATTGATAAACAGAGGAAAAAGAAAAGTGTTATAAGATCTATTTTTTTATAATCCACTATATTTTTTAATTTATCTAATAAACGAAATATCATCTAAGTTGAACCGACAAGTTTTTTAAACAAGTTACCTCTCTCCTCATAACTTGGGAACATATCTGTACTTGCACAACCCGGAGAAAGTAGCAAAACATCCCCTTCTGTATAAGAAGCTAAGGCCCTCTTAACTGCTTCTTCTAAACTTGAGACTTCTTCAGATTTAGAAAGTTTTGAAAGCGTCTCTTGAAGAACACTAGAGTCTTTGCCAATTATAAAAGACTTTTTTAAACAATCGCCTGGTACTTCCAAAAATCTACTTATATCTTGTTTCTTTAAATCACCACCACATATAAGCAGAACTTTATTGGATCCAAATTCTTTTTTTGCTGATTCAAGTGCTCTTATAGTAGATGATATATTTGTTGCTTTTGAATCATTTATGAAAGTAAGACCTCTTCTCGATCCCAAGATTTCATACCTGTGAGGCAATCTCTTAAAACCTTTTAATTTCTCAAGGCAATTTTCGTATTCTTTTTTAGATAAATAATCTTCTTTCGGTTCTATTAACCCCAAGACTTCTCTTAATGATTGATAAATAGCTATAGAAGCGTTTATATTTGAGGTCTCATAATCTGGCCACTTATTTGTTTCTAGATTTGATAATGAACTCTCATAATTTTTATAAAGATCTTCAAAATTTAAGAAATGACCTTCCTCATTCCTTCTTGCTGGAACTAAACTTTTGTTTCCCACTAAACCAATCTCCGTATTAAGAAATATTCTTTGCTTTATTTTTTTATAATTTTTTAATGTCCTGTGCCTATCTAGATGATCTTGAGAAATATTTAAAAGAACGGCAACATTAGAAGAAATATCTTTACTTAACTCTAATTGAAAACTAGAAAGTTCAATTAATGCAATCTCATAATCTTCTTCTAGTTGATCTAAGACTGGTTTCCCAATGTTCCCCATTGCAATAACTTTGTTCTTTCCATAAATATCCTGTAATAACTTTTCGGCCATTGAAACAACTGTTGTTTTCCCATTAGTGCCTGTTACTAATATGACCTTAGAGTTATTCTCTTTTAAAAAAATATCTATATCAGTCTGAATTTTCTTTCCTTGAAGTCTTGCTTCTTGAAGAATTGCATTATCGAAGGAAATACCTGGACTAACTAAGACTCTGTCTACATCTGATACTATAGATTTATCAAATGAACCTAAAAATAATCTATTAGTTAAAACATTTTTGTTTAGTTCCTCTAGACCAGGAGGTTCCTTTCTAGAATCCATTATCAAGAAAGGTTGGTTGTTTTTTTTGAGATATCTAATAAAAGAAACCCCTGTCGATCCTAAACCAAGTACAAGATTCAATTAAAGTCCCTTCAAAGAAGCACTAGCGTAATTTAAGCATTACTAAACCAAGCAACACTAACATAAATGTTAATATCCAGAACCTAACTATTACTCTTGGTTCTGGCCATCCTTTAAGCTCGTAATGATGATGCAAAGGTGCCATTTTAAATACTCTTTTACCTGTAATTTTAAAAGAAAGAACTTGTAAAATTACTGAAATTGCCTCTATCACAAAAATCCCTCCCATTATCAGGAGGACATATTCATGTCTGATTACAACTGCTACTAAGCCTAAGGCTGCTCCCAAAGCCAAAGAACCTACATCTCCCATAAAAACCTGAGCAGGATATGTGTTATACCACAAGAATCCTATACCTGAACCTATTAGAGCTCCACAGAAAACTATCATCTCTCCTGTTCCAGGTAAAAAAGGTATATTTAGGTACTCGGAATATATAGCATTACCAGCCGCATACCCAATTAAACCAAGACCACCTGCTACCATAACGCAAGGCAAAATTGCTAGCCCATCAAGACCGTCAGTTAAATTGACAGAGTTACTAGCTGAGATAATTACTAGATATGAAAGAAAAATATAACCGAAGCCTAAAGGAATAGAGATATTTTTAAAAAAAGGGACTATTAGACTAGTCTCCTCTATCTTTGATGAAGTGTAAAATAAGAAAGAAACAGCTAAAAGAGCAATTATACTCTGCCAAAATATCTTAGATGAAGCTGAAAGGCCTTTACTAGAGTTAAACTTAATCTTTTGAAGATCATCTACCCAACCCAAAAGACCAAAAAACATAGTTACAAAAATTGCTACCCATAGGTACTTATTTTGTAAATCCCCCCACATTAAAGTACTAAGAAAAATAGAAGCAAGAATTAATGTACCTCCCATGGTAGGAGTTCCTACTTTTTCTAAATGGGTTGATGGACCTTCTTTCCTAACTACTTGGCCAACTTGAATTGAATGCATTTTATTTATAAAGATAGGACCAAGAGTTAAAGAAACAAGTAGCGCTGTCAAGGCTGCAAAGATTGCTCTAAAAGATAAATATTCAAAAACCCTTAAGGGTCCAAAAGAATCTGAGAAAAAATTAAACAACTCTAGAAACATATTTATATCTTAAGTTTGTCAACTATATAGTCCATTGAAGCAGATCTAGAACCTTTTACCATTATTACTGAATCTTTACCAATTTTTTCTACTAAATAGTCTAATAACTTATCTTTTGAATCAAATAGCTTAGATTTGTGTGTAATTTTTTTGAGACCATCCTTCCACAGTTCTCCAACACAAAGAAACTCATCAACTCTCTTTTCTGAATACTTACAGATCTCTTGATGATATGACTCCTCTTCAGATCCAAGCTCTGCCATCTCCCCTGCAACAAAGAATCTCTTCTTCCCTTTTATTTCTCCTAGCAAGTCTAAAGATTTCTTCATAGATTCTGGGTTAGCATTATATGAATCATCTATTAATAGTGGACCTTCTTTTAGTTTATGGACAGAAAGTCTTCGGGAAGGGAATTCTACCGCTTCAAGACTATTCTTCAGTTTTTCTATATCTAGGTCCAATGCTAAAGCTACAGCAAAAGCGGCTGCAGTATTTAAAGCATTATGAACTCCTAGAGTTCCTAGCTTACAATGAAAACGCTTTCCATTAACCTTAACTTCAAAGGTGGTTAAGTTCTTATAAACATCCATTTCAACTACATCAAGAGAAACATCAGCCTCTCGATTCATTCCAAAACTTATTAAGTTAGAGGAACTATTTCTTTCTTTCCATTCTTCAAAAAAGACTGAGTCTATAGGTAAAACCGCCACCCCATTAGACGTTAACTTCTCTAAAAGAGCTCCTTTCTCTTCTGCAACCTTATTAAGGGAACCCAGCCCTTCTAAGTGGGAAGGAGCAACATTCGTAATCAAACCTATATCTGGCTTAACCATCTCTGCTAATTTATTGATTTCTCCTGGAGAACTAGTACCAATCTCGATAACTGAAAAGATATTGTTCATATCTAAACAAGTCAAAGTAAGAGGAACTCCTATTTGATTATTTTTATTGCCTTCAGTCCTGTGACATGGACCCAATGAAGATAGCAGGGAATAAACAATTTCTTTAGTTGTAGTTTTACCATTACTTCCAGTTAGGCATACCATCTTACCCTTAAATTTTTTCCTTCTGTAATTGGCTAGCTTATCTAAAAATTTATAAGAATCTTCAACAAGGATATAGGGTTTCTTGGTATTGATCTCTCTTTCAACTACAAAGCAAGAGGCCCCTAGCGAATCAGCTTCCTTAATAAAATTATGACCATCATTTTTTGGACCCTTTAGGGCTAAAAATAAATCACCTTCTTGGATAGATCTTGAGTCGATATTTAATTTAGTTAAGTTTAATTCATTAAGATTTCCAAAAACTTTCCCATAATTAATATTTAAAATATCCTGCAATTCTAAATTATTAAGCATATTCTCAGACCCTTAAGAAAGACTTCACTACCTCAGAATCACTAAAAGGAAACTTCTTCCTTTTTATGATCTGATATTTTTCGTGGCCTTTACCTGCCACTAATAATATGCTCTCTTCTAAAGATTCAACCATCTCCTTTAAGCTTTCTTCTATTGCTTCCTTTCTGTCTTTGATAATTTTTACTTTCTTAGGTTCCTTAAAACCTAAAAGAATTTCATTAATAATCTTATCTTGATCTTCATTTCTAGGGTTATCATTAGTGATTATTACCTTATCAGATAAAGATTCAGAAATTTTTCCCATAATTGGTCTCTTCAGATAATCTCTTTCTCCTCCACAACCAAATACACAATAAATCTTACCTTTAAAGGTTTTCCTTATTTCCCTTAGACTGCATGAAAGCGCTTCTGGTGTGTGCGCAAAATCTATAAAACACGAGCTCTTATTATTTATCCTAATTTGTTCCATTCTTCCTTTCGGGAGTGCTATTTTCTCAGAAGCTAGGCATAACTCTTTAATATCAAAACCTTGGGTGAGAAAATTAACTATAGCGCATACAATATTTGAAGCTAGATACTTTGAAATAGTTTTTAATTGAAATGACCCTAAACCAAAGGGGGTGTTTATATTGACTATCAACCCCCCAGAGTTTCTTTTGGTCTTAACTTTAATATCTGCCTGTTTGTAAGATGAAATGCTATAAACATTATCAGAGAAATCTTTTAACTCCTTATATAACCCCTCCCCAAATTGATTGTCTATATTTAATATTACTTTCTTAGGCTTAAAATCTGTAAATAGAGACTTTTTAGCTAATTCATAGTTCTGCTGTGTCTTGTGAAAGTCTAAATGGTCTAAAGAAAAGCTTGTAAGAATTGCGGTCTCTACAGAAGTGCCTACAACCCTAGACTGACTTAAACCGTGCGAAGAAACTTCCAATGCTGAATACTTAATATCTTTTTCTACCATATCAGAAAAAGTTTTCTGAATAACTAAACTGTCCGGAGTTGTGAGTTTTGAGTCTTGAGATATTTCTTTTCCATCCAGGGATACACCAATAGTGCTTATATAACCGCAAGACAATCCAAGAAGAGTAGACAATTGTGAAATGGCCTCAACACAAGAAGTTTTCCCATTTGTGCCAGTAACACAAAATACCTTCAGTTTTTTTGAAGGACTACCGTAATATCTTGATGCTACTATCCCTAAATACTCTCTTAAATTTGAATAATAAATAACATTTTTATTTTTAATTTCTCTTTCATCTGAAAGAATTAGAGAAGCTCCTCTTTGTAAGGCTTCTTCAATAAAATCATTTCCGTTTTTTTCATTTCCTTTAATAGCAAAAAAAACATTTTTATCTGAAACATTTCTACTATCCAAGCTTAAACCAGAAATCTCTAACATACTTTGATCCTTATCCAGGTTAACTTCTTTAAGTAGCTCTTTGGCAATAAGACTATTTCGTTTAGCTTTCATATTCCTATGAACCCATTTCTAGTACATTTAGAGTTTGAGTAACTATTTTAGAAAACACTGGAGCAGCATCTAAACCGCCTGAATGATCTTCTCCCTCTAATCCATGCAAAACTACAACCGCAAGAACCTTGGGTTTGAAGGCAGGAGTAAATCCAGCAAAAGTGGCTGTATATAATTTTTGGTCTCTAAATTCTTGCAATGCAGTACCTGTCTTACCAGCAACCAAGACACCTTCTACTTTGGCTCTTCCAGCTGTTCCATTTTTAGAATGAACAGCTTGGACAAGCATCTTTGTGATCTCTATTGCATTATTATTACTTAAAACTCTTATCTCCTCATTCAAGCTTTCTACTTGTTCGTCTAAGAATAAGTTTAATTCTCTAAAAATACCTTTATTTGTAAATACTAAATAAGCTTGTGCTATTTGCAAAGCTGTCACTGATAAACCATAACCGTAACATGCACTAACTTTATCTCTAAGTTTTAATTCTGATTCAAGAGGGAGAAATCCTTCTCTAGAAGGAATAAGCACACTGTTAGGATATTTACCTAAACCAAAATTATAAAAATTCTTCATAAGCAGGTTGCTTTCTTCTTCAGCACAAAGCTTAATCATTCCTACATTACTAGAATTAGAGATTATCTCTGAAAGATTAATAACTCCATAATCTTTAAAATCATTTGTTCTATAGCCCCCTATCTCTATCCAACCTGGAGAGGTATCTACTTTAAAGGAAACATTTACTTTGCCTGAGTTTAGAATGGCGGACATAGCAATTGGCTTGATAACTGATCCAGGTTCAAAACTATCAATTGTTGCTCTATTTCTAAATATAGATGCATCTCTAATATTCTTTCTATTAGAAGGGTTAAAAGAAGGAAAGTTTGTTAAAGCTAGTATATCCGCGGAGGTTGTATCTATTATTACAACAGATCCTGAAGATGCTCCGCTTCTTTTTACTGCTCTTTTTAGTTCTTCATAAGCAATGGATTGCAGTCTGGCATCTATTGTAAGTGTTACTGTTTCTCCATCTTTAGCTTCTGTCCTTTTTCTCCCTGCTTCGCCTCTTACAAATTTACCTGGTAGTCCCTTCAGTTTCTCATTTAATACTAACTCTACACCCTGCAATCCTTTTCTGTCTGTGTCTGTAATTCCAACAACATGTGCGCTTATATTCTTCTGAGGATAACTTCTTCTTAAATTCTCTTGAAAATAAATGCCCTTCTTAAATATTTCATTTATTTCTTTTTGTTCTTCAAAAGAAATATGTTTCTTCAATTCAATATACCCTTTCTTACCACTGATCTTAGACTTCAGAAATTCTTTATCTACACCCAAGATCGCAGATAAACCCTGAACTTTATTTTCTTCAAATTGAAAATTTGAAAGATCTAAACCTACTGTATAACTTCGTACATCAAAAGCTAAAACTCTATCATTTCTATCAAGAATTCTCCCTCTTGTTGCCATTAAAGGTCTTTCCGAAATAAACCTTGCATTTGATTCATTATCTAGAAATTCATTTTGATAGAACTTGATAAATAAGAGTCTTGCTATAAGTAATAAAAAGACAAATATAAAAAGGAAGGAAACAAAAAGGGCTCTTCCAGAGAATATACTTATCCTAGAAGTGACCATAATAAAGGTATTTTAGTCTAGTTGAGTCCTCACAAATGAAGGTATATCAAGGTAATTACTTTCTTCTTCTGATTCGGTTGCTTCCTCTAACTTTTCTTCTTTATTTTTTCCAACCTTGGGTGGGTTTTCAAGATACTCTCGAGATGCAGAGCTTAGAGGTAATGACCTCTTTTCATTTAAAGGAGAGATTTTTTTATTTATTGGAATATGAGATTTTCTAGAAGACCCCAAACCTGTAGCAATAACAGTCACTATTAGGTCATTAGAAGCTTTATCATCTATAACATTTCCGCAAACAATTATTGCTTCTTTAGAAGCAAAGTTCTTTATAGATTCTTGAACAGCTTCAAGTTCTCCAAGAGTAATGTCTGGACCTGAAGTTATATTAACCAACACTCCTTTAGCATCTTGTAAGCTGATATCTTCTAGTAATTTACTTGAAACTGCTTGTTCTGAAGCTTGTCTTGCTCTATCAGGACCTGATCCTATACCGGTTCCCATCATTGCTGTTCCTTTCTCAGACATTACTGTCCTAACATCAGCAAAATCTACGTTAATCATCCCAGGTTGCATTATTATGTCTGATATCCCTCTTACAGCTCCTGAAAGAACATCGTTGGCTTGTTTAAATGCATCTAACATACTGCAATCTTGACCAAGAACATCCAGAAGCTTCTGATTAGGGATAGTAATTAGAGAATCAACTTCCTCGACTAACTCTTTTATTCCTGCCTTAGCTATTTCCATTCGTTTTTCCCCTTCTAACTCAAATGGTTTAGTTACTACAGCCACTGTAAGCACATTTAGTTCTTTAGCCACTTGTGCAAATATTGGAGCTGCGCCTGTTCCTGTTCCTCCCCCCATACCTGCAGTTATAAAAACCATGTCTGCACCCTTAATCAATTCTCTAATTCTATCCCTGTCCTCAAGAGCAGCCTCTCTTCCTTTTTCTGGTTTGGCACCTGCTCCTAGACCTTCAGTGATATTCTCACCTAGTATAAGTTTTGTTGACCCCTTTATCTTATCTAAAGCTTGTCTATCTGTATTTGCACAAATGAAATGAGCTCCATCTATACCTTCTTGAAGCATATGATCAACTGCATTACCACCAGCGCCTCCTACGCCTAATACCTTAATTACAGCTGCACTTTTAGTTTCCTCTACTATCTTCCATTCACTCATATCTCTTCTCCTTAGTAATTTATAAATTACCTCCTAACCATCTTGAAATTCTGTTTAAAATACTTTTATCTCTAGTAATATAATTTAGGTGATCTTCTTGAAGTTTCTTATGTCCATAAAGAAGAAGTCCTGTAGAAGTTGCATATATAGGGTTCCTGATAATCTCTTCAAAACCTGCAATTGATTGAGGACATCCTAACCTAACTGGAGAATGAAAAACTTCCTCAGCAAGTTCTGTAGCACCTTCAACTTTAGAAGCTCCCCCAGTAATAACAATACCTGCTGGAATTAGAGATTCGAACCCACTTAAACTTAGTTTTTGTTGAGCCATACTAAAAATTTCTACATACCTTCTCTCAAGAACATCTGCTAATACTTGTCTTGAAAGTTCTCTCTCAGGTCTCCCTCCCATTCCTGGAACCATCATTAATTCGTCACTCTTAGTAAGAGCACTTACTGCACAACCGTATTGCTGTTTAATATCTTCTGCTTGAGAAGGGGGAGTCCTTAAAGCTTCTGCTATGTCGTTTGTTACATGATCTCCAGCTATAGGAATAACATCTGTAAATGATATCGAACCATCCACAAATACAGCTATATCTGTGGTGCCCCCTCCTATATCAATTAAACAAACACCAAGATCTCTCTCATCTTTTGTCAGAACTGAATAACTAGAAGCTAATTGTTCTAAAACAAAAGCTTCCACATTTAGACCACAAGCACTTACGCACTTATGAATATTTTGAGAAGCATTATTGCTACAGGTAACTAGGTGTACCTTAGCTTCTAATCTAGAACCAGCCATTCCAAGAGGCTCCTTTATACCATCCTGTTTATCTATGATGTAATCCCTAGGCAATACATGTAACAATCTTTGATCAGCGGGAATTGCCATTGCTTGTGCAGTTTCAATCACTCTATCAACGTCACCATACTTTACATCTCCATCTTTAATTGGAACTACACCTTCAGAGTTTAATCCCTGAATATGACTTCCTGAAATACCCACATAGCAGGAACTTATATGACAACCAGCCATTGACTCTGCTTCAGAAATAGATTTTTTTATTGCACTAGTAGTAGAGTCTATATCAACAACAACACCATTTCTCAACCCCTTAGAAGGATGAATACCTAGGCCTATTATTTCTATAGAATTCTCTGAAATAGCTTCAGCTACTACTGCAACTACTTTAGATGTACCTATATCTAAACCTACCAACATCTCATTTTGATTTACACTACTCATATTCTCTCCTCGTTTTCAAAAGAAATAGAAATTCCGTTCTTATACCTCATGTCAATTGTTCTGATATCATGTAACTTTCCTGAGAGCAGCTCGAACGAGATTAAGTCCTCGAGACGTTTGAGCTGCTCCCG
>CAZMZZ010000016.1:0-33314 GCA_964571215.1 uncultured Gammaproteobacteria bacterium | reverse complement strand
TGATGATTATTCAGCAGCAGGTGTTGTTGTTTTTGCGGCAGCAGCAGGTGTTCTTGTGGCTGTACCGCCTGTTGTTCTTGTTGCGGTAGCACCCGTTGTTCTTGTTGCCGTAGCACCTGTTGTTCTTGTTCCAGGAACGTCAACAACTGAAGTTACTGTTTCCGACTTTATATATTCCTCTATCACTGGCTCCGGAGGTGGAGGAGGAGGAGGAGGCGGCGGCGGCGGCGGCGGTGGTGGTGGTGGTGGTGGAGGTGGTGGTGGTGGCGCTACCGGCGCATCATCACTTCCCCCAGTAGAAGAATCCGCAATTGCCAAAGCTGCAGCAGCTATTGCTGCTATAGCTGCAACTGTACCAAGTGATACTCCACCTGCAGCGGAAGCTGCAGCTTCAGAACCTGCTGCTCCTCCTGTTGATTCTTCAGAGCCACTTGCTTGGCCCTTTTCTTCTTTCCCCTTTCCATCGTCTCCTGCACTCTCAGCAGTTAAGCCGACTTGCGGAAACAATACGAGCATCAAAGATGCTGCTAATGCTATTAATTTATTCTTCATGTTTAACTCTCTATTGCCACCAAATTATTAAGTTAATGTCTTCAATTCTTAAGGTAAATTCTTATTTTATCACTCTCTTTTTTTAAAATCCTTAAACCCTCTCTTTTCGATCTCAAGTTTAAATTCTAACTAACTATCGAGAAAAAATTTTCAAAAGGACGAGAACTTTAAACAATATGTTTCTAAGAAGCAAATATTTTCTCGTTTTCCTTTAGAGTAATTTTTTTTCTTGAATGTGATATTACACGAAGTAAACAACAAAACAATAATTTTTTGTTATCTATATTCTAATTAAGCTAAGATGGTATAAGAAAGCTACTTAAAGAGTTTAATAATTTGAGATCTACCCCCTTAAAGGCATCTTCTTTTATAACAAGGATCTTAAGAATCCTACCTCCTGAACTTTCTCATTCTATAGCTCTTAATTCCTTATATTTAATTGATCTATTAAAAATTAAGCTTATTGAAGAAAACTCTGATCAAGAGTCTGTGCGTCTTCTGGGGTATGATTTTCAAAATAGACTTGGGATAGCAGGAGGTTTAGACAAGAATGCTGATTATTTAAAACCTCTTTCCTCACTTGGTGTAGCTTTTGTTGAGGTTGGTACTGTGACCCCAAAACCTCAGAAAGGAAATGAGAAACCAAGACTCTTTAGAAATACAAAAGACTTAGCTCTTGTAAACAGGATGGGTTTTAATAATAAAGGAGTGTCTCATCTCAAAAAAAGAATTAAGAACTACAAGGGAAACTGTAAGTTACTAGTAAGTATAGGAAGAAACTTAGAAACCCCAAAAAGAGAAGCTATAGATGATTATATTTTTTGTTTAGAGCAGGTTTTTCCTTTTGCAGATATTATTACCATAAATATTTCTTCCCCTAATACAGAAGGTCTAAGGTCTATACAAGATCCACAATACTTAGCAGACTTTCTGAAAAGCCTTAAGAATAAACAACAAGAATTATCAAAGATCTATAAATATAAACCTCTGGTTGTAAAAATCTCTCCTGACCTATCAAAAAATCAATACAAAGAAATAGCCAGAATAATAAAGAACGAAGGCGTTGATGGAATAATTACTACAAACACAACAATAGATCATCAAAACAACAATGGTAAAGGTGGTCTAAGCGGAAAACCCCTTTATGAAAAATCAACACAAGTCTTAAGAGAAATGAGAAAGTTGTTGGGTAAAAATTTTCCTATAATAGCTTCCGGTGGTGTCATGGATTTGGATACATATAAAGGGAAGTTAGATGCAGGAGCAGACCTTGTACAAGTCTATACTGGGATAATATATAAAGGACCTGAATTAATTGAAGAACTTCTCCATTCTGATTACTTAAACCTTTAGTTCTTTTATTACAGTCGAAGCTAACTCTAATTCTCCTGAATAAAATGCAGGAGAAATTCTTTGTCCTTTTCCTGCGTAACGTTCTTTGATGGTTTCAGCAACTTGTTTTGGTGTTTCAGCTACAACCGCAATTTCGTTAAGTAATTCATCATCTATTAATTCAGACATTTCTTGCCATTTCCCTTCCTTAGAGAGTAGATTCAATTTTGGTTGCAAATCTCCTCTTCCATGTGATTCTAAAACTCCTTTATATGCAGGCGTTGAAGCATAAAAGGCGATTTGATTCTTACATGCTTCTAAAGATTTTTGGAATGACTCCTCTGAAAGGCCAGCAACAGTCATGACACTTATAGCAAGGTCAAAATCAGAGTTTGATCTTTTAGAAGAAGACAACCCTTCTTGCACTATAGGTAATGTTGTTTCTTCCATATATTTGAGAGTGTGGAAGGGATGAATAAGAAGTCCATCAGCAGATTCGGCAACAGATCTTGTCATTAGTGGACCAACTGCAGCAACATAGATTTTTGGCACCCCATGTGGATTAGGTCCAGGATTAAAGAAGGGCGTCATTAAAGTATGAGAATAAAACTCCCCTCTAAAATCTAATTTAGTCCCATCCTGCCAACAATCCCAAATTGATCTTATAGCTTCTATCATTTCTTTCATTCGAGCTGCAGGCTTAGACCAAGGCATAGAAAACCTTTTAGTAATATGAGGTTTAATTTGAGACCCTAATCCCAGAATAAATCTTCCTTCAGATATTAAATTTAAGTCATAGCCTAAATTAGCTAATATCATTGGATTTCTTGAGAAGGCAACTGCTATAGAGGTAATTAGCTCTATCTGTTTCGTTTCCATGGCTGCTGTAACTAATGGAAGAAAAGGGTCATGGGGACCTTCAAAAGTATAAGCTCCATCGTATCCTGATTCTTCTAGAGCTTTAGCTGCTGGACCAGCTTCTCTGGCATCTCTAGCGATAATTCCCGCATCAATTTTCATCATTACTCCTTTGTTTTTAGAGTATTATAAAACTTTAATTTTAATTAGAGATAAAAAAAGATGATAGAACTTTATTATGCGCCTACACCCAATGGTTGGAAAATAACTATTATGTTAGAAGAATGCTCTATTCCTTACAAAATCATTCCTGTTAACTTAGGAAAGGGAGATCAATTTAAACCAGATTTCTTAAAGATTAGCCCTAACAATAGAATGCCAGCAATTATTGATCCCGATGGTCCAAACGGAAAAAAGATAAGTGTATTTGAATCTGGAGCAATATTGATTTATCTAGGGGAAAAGTCTGGGCAATTCTTTCCCAAGGATAAATTTGAAAAAATAAAAGTTTTGGAATGGTTATTTTGGCAGGTTGGAGGGCTTGGACCAATGGCAGGTCAAGTAAGTCACTTCGTTAACTATGCTCCAAACTTTCCAGGAGATCATTCTTATTCTGAGAGTAGATATAAAAACGAATATGATCGATTACTTCAAGTAATGGATAATGTTCTAGAAAATAATGAATTCTTAGCAGGCAAATATTCTATAGCTGATATGGCATCCTTTCCTTGGGTCACTGCCTATAAAAGATATGAGGTGGATCTAGATAAGTTTAAAAATTTAAGAAGGTGGTTTGATAACCTCAAAAATAGACCGCAAGTAAGAAGAGGTATGGACGTAGGAAAAGAAGCTAGAAATTTTGGTCAAAAGCAAACTTCTGAAAGTCTAAAGATGATGTTCAATCAAAATTCAGATTCTATAAAAAAAGAAACAAAGAAAAAGTTAGATAAATGAAAATAGCCTTAGGTAATTATGAGATGGAATTAATCCATCATGATCCCAAACTATATTCTATTAAGGGAGTAATTACTCCACAAGAATGTAAACACTTTCAGGATATATCTTCAGCATTCATGAAAAGGTCTACTGTAAGTGCTATAAACAAGAATATGGTCAAAAAGGGGGCTTTAGATAGTAGAAGAACTAGTTCAAATTGTTGGGTGAAACATGATCACTCTGAAATAACCTTGTCTGTAGGTAAGAGGATTTCAGAACTTATACAGATGCCTTTAGAAAATGCTGAATCCTATCAAGTACTTCATTATGGCTCGGATCAAGAGTATCAACCACACATGGA
Organism: uncultured Gammaproteobacteria bacterium; assembly: GCA_964571215.1. Classification (GTDB taxonomy): domain Bacteria; phylum Pseudomonadota; class Gammaproteobacteria; order Magnimaribacterales; family Magnimaribacteraceae; genus CAJWPI01. Next base: position 29,275 of record CAZMZZ010000016.1, on the reverse strand, counting down.
TACATTCGATCCAAATACAGATCTTGGCAAATCCTACTTAGGAAAGTCAGGACAAAGAGTTATTACTGTTCTCTGTTATCTCAATGATGTAGAGAAAGGAGGATCAACTGTTTTCCCAAATATAAATAAAGAAGTTTTTCCTGAAACTGGGAAAATAGCGGTCTTTCATAATTGTTTTCCAGGAACGGATACTCCTAATCCAGGTTCTTTACATGGAGCATCCCCAGTATTATCAGGAGAAAAATGGGCTATCAATCTTTGGTTTAGGAAGAATAAAGTTGAAGAGGAACATTAATGACTGCTGAAATATATGCCTTGGTATGTAAGTCGTTGACTGAAGATCTTAGTGGGCTATCTTACGAAAAAATAAAAATTAATAACCTACGCTCCAAGGATCTATTAATCAAAGTAAAGGCAGCTTCAGTAAATTTTCCTGACCTATTAATGAGTAAGGGTCTTTATCAACATAAGCCCGCACTTCCATTTGTTCTTGGAATGGAAGGCTCTGGAGTTGTAAAAAGTCTCGGGAAAGATGTAAAGAGTTTTCAGGAAGGAGATGAAGTAGTATTTGGTTCTTGGGGCAATGGTACTTTTGCAGAAGAAGTAATCATGCCTGAAGAGTTAGTAAGAAAAAAACCTACTCCTTTTTCCTTCTCAGAAGCTGCGGCATTCCAAACTGCCTACCTTACTGCTTATGTATCTCTCATTAGGAGGGGTCAACTGCAAGAAGGCGAAAATCTACTCGTACATGGATCCACAGGAGGGGTAGGTATGGCAGCAGTACAATTAGGCAGCTTCTTAGGAGCAAATGTAATTGCAACAGGTACTTCAGAAAATAAGTTAGAACAAACTAAAGAATGGGGGGCTTTTCACACAATATTGACAGATAAGAAGGGAAGAACTCAGTTTAGAGAAGAGGTAAAAGATTTAACTGGAGGTTTAGGAGCAGATGTTATCTATGACCCTGTAGGGGGTGACGTATTTGATGAATCAATAAGATGTATAAACTGGGGTGGAAGAATTCTAATAGTTGGTTTTGCAAGTGGAAGAATTCCTACAGCCCCCATCAACATGCCACTAATTAAAGGTTTCTCCATTATTGGTGTTAGAGCCGGAGAATACGCAAGAAGAGATCCGATAAAAGGGAAGGAGAATTCTAATGAAATATTTAGATTAGCTGAAGAAGGTTATTTAAGACCTTACATTTGTAAAGAATTTTCTCTAAAAAATGCAAGAGATTCTTTAGAATATCTTTCTGCCAGAAAACTGCTAGGTAAAATTGTGGTTGTAATGGATTAAGAATTGTTTCTTAAAATTTTTTCCAATAAATCCAACCTATCATTCCCAAAAAACATATTTGTATTGTCTAAAAAAATTGTTGGTGATCCAAAACCTCCTCTGTCTACTAGCTCTTGTGTGTTAGATCTTAGTAACGCTTTTGTTGAATCCAATTCTATAAAGTTAAAAAATTCTTCGATATCAAATCCTAGAGATAAAATGATCTCTATCAAAACCTCCTTTTTGGATATATCTTTACCCTCATTCCAATAAGCAAAAAACACCTTAGAGTTGTATTCTGAAATTTTTTCTTTATCTTTTGCATAAAAAGCTCCCCTCATTGCTCTAACGCTATTAATTGGAAATATTCGGGGCCAATTGATTTCTACTCCTCTTATGTTGCTCCAGTCTTTCATGTCTTTATTAGAGTATTGTTGTTTTAATTTTACAGGATTTGCTCTAGTCTCATACACACTGGGGTTTATAGTATTAAAAATGCCTCCTACAAGAATGGGCTTCCAAATCAGATCAAGCTTATTTCTTATCGCTAATTTTTCTACTTCTGCAAAAGCTAAATAAGTCCAAGGACTGCTGCAATCATAAAAAAACTCTATTTTATTTTTCATTCTTATTATTCGTTAAGACAGATAGCCATTTGTGATAAATTTGACCTAACTACACTAAGTTCTCTTTAAGCTCAGCCATTTGCGAAAATAAAACAGTTATATCCTCCCTTATGGCTTCATTTTTAAACTCTCGATAAAGAGAATTAACATTAACAATTATTCTTTCGCTGTCACCCCAATCAGAAAAATCAGATATGTTTATATCCTTAGATGCCTCCAAAGCTGTCATTCCAGATTTGTATCTAGACTCTGCTTCGTCTTTTAAATAAGTAAGGTAATACTTTACCGCTTCAACTCCTTTCTTGTCTGTAACAGGACCATGTCCGGGAACAATAAAATCGACATCCATCGAGATAATGAGATCACATGCCTTTATCCAGTTCGTTACAGGACCTGCCCAAAGTATTGGATGACCCTCTATGAACAAAATATCTCCAGTAAAGACTGTCTTATCTTGAGGTACATAAACTATTATATCTCCATTAGTATGAGCTGGACCTACCTCAATTAATTCAACTTTTTTATCTCCCACATATCTCTCTATTGATCCGGAAAAGGTTGTATTTGGAAGTCTTCTTTTTACATCTTTGAAATTAAATGAACCAAAACATTCAATAAGATACTCGCCTAGAAGTCCCATTTCAGAAGCACCTTGCATTAGGGCTGACATAATCTCAGGTGATTCATGAGACATCTCTTCCAAGGTAGAATCACTGCAGATTATTTCAGAAGTTTTAACACAATTATTTCCATTACAGTGATCACCATTAGAATGGCTATTGACTAAAGAAACTACATTTTCTAATGCTTTAGGTTCAGCTTTTTTCATCGTCTTAAGCATTTGATAAGTTAAATCTTCATCAAATAAAGTATCTACTATAAGACTCTCATCACCATCAGTAACCAGGCCAGCATTGCTCCAACCCCAGCCCCCATCTGGTTGTAAATAGCAATATATATGCTCACCTAGGTCTATTAACCCTTTTTTAAAAGGCTTTATACCTAAATTAGAAAAATTAGATGGTTTCATCAATATGATGATACATAATTTATATATTCTTGTAAGGGTGATATTGTAAGACAGCTAAGTCTAACTATATAATTCCACCCCCTTTTTGCATGAATAAACTGAAAAAACTATTAACTTTACTTTTTATACTAAGTACTTTTTCTCCTAAAATTTTCTTAGAAGAAAAGTTTTTTATTTCTTCAGAAGAAAATTTTGAACTTTCAAAAGAAATAATTAACATTTTGGAGACAGAGCATTTCATTAAAAAAAAATTTTCTTCAATAAAGATAGATGCCTTTGAATTATTCCTTGAAAGATTAGATCCAAACAAATCAATTTTTCTTGAACGTGAGATCAGAAGTTTTTTGGAAACCCTAGGAAACTATCCTTCAGAAAGTATATCTATAAAAAAGAGCTCACAAATAAGTGAAATTCAGACAGAGCGTTTTGATGATTTAGATATGTCACTAAAACTCGCTTTCGAAGCTTTTGCAATTTTTCAAGATAGGTACCAAAAGAGACACGATTTTCAAACTAACCTTCTAGGAGATATAGGTAATTTGGACTTACGGCAAACCAAGAAAATTCTTAAAGATAGAACTAAAGCCCCAGCACCAAGAAATCTGCAACAGCTAGAGGACTTATGGGAATCTTCTTTGGTAAATGATGTAATAAACTTAAATTTGAATGGGAATGATCTTGATGAAACTAAAATAAAACTAAATAAGAGATTTGCTTCTTCTCTAAACTATTTTAATAAGACTAAACAAGAAGATCTCTTTGACATTTACATTAATTCAGTTACCTCAATCTATGGACCTCACTCAAGTTATATGTCTCCCAAAAGAAGTGAGGATTTTGATATTGAAATGAGACTTTCTTTAGAAGGTATTGGAGCTCTATTATCTTCTGATGGTCTATATACTTCAGTGCAATCTTTGATTACTGGAGGACCAGCAGAAAACTCAAAGAAGCTTAATCCAAAAGATAAGATAGTTGGTGTGGGCCAAGAGGAAGATAATGAAATTACGGATGTAATAGGATGGAGGCTGGATGATGTTGTAGAGTTAATTAGAGGACCTAAAGATACAATAGTTAGATTGGAGATAATTCCCTCTTCGTCTTTAGATGAATCCCATACAAAGATTATAGAGATAACAAGAAACCTAGTTAAGTTGGAAGACCAGGCTGCTAAAAAGAACATATTATCTGTAACTAGAGAAGAGAAAGAATATAAAATTGGAGTCATTGAACTTCCTGCTTTCTATATGGATTTTGATGCGTATAAAAGGAGAGAATATGACTATAAAAGTAGTAGTAAAGATGTAAGAAAGCTCATTAATTCACTAAAACAAGAAGACATTGATGGTTTGGTTTTAGATCTGAGGAATAATGGAGGAGGGTCTCTGTTTGAAGCAAACTCTCTCGCTCATATTTTCTTAGGTGGTGGAACTACAGTACAAGTAAAAACTGCTAAAGGGAACGTTCACGAACTAGGGGATAGAAGAGGTTTTCAAATTTATGATGACCCCCTTTTAATTCTTGTTAACAAATTTAGTGCTTCGGCATCTGAAATTCTAGCTGGAGCAATACAAGACTATAGAAGAGGCTTGGTGGTGGGAACAGATACATTTGGTAAAGGTACAGTGCAAAAGGTTGAAAACCTTACCTTCGGTCAAATTAAATTTACTGAGTCTAAATTTTATAGAGTCTCTGGTGGCAGCACCCAAAATAAAGGAGTTTCTCCAGATATTTATCTTCCTTCTCCTGTTGATGTTGAGGATATAGGGGAACATAAATACATAGGTGCTCTTCTTCACGACAATATCAAAAAAACGAAATTTAAAGATTTTGACAGAATTGGTTCATCTACCGAATTGTTAATACTAAAACACAAAGAAAGAATGAATCAATCTTCAGTGTTTAAGAACTTGAAGGAGAAAAAATCATGGAGAAAAATGCAAGATGAGAATATCTGGATATCATTAAATATTGATAAAAGAAAAAACAAGAAAGAACAATCTGAGCAAGAGATTCTTTTACTGGAGAATCAACTTAGGACTGAATTGGGATTAGATACTTTCCACACTTACAAGGAATTTCTTGAAAGAGAAGAAGATCCAAGAATGATTGATATTGATGAAGAGATATTAAAAGAATCAGCTAACATTCTTGCAGACTTTATAGACTACTCTTTTCAACCAGTAGTAGTTTCTCTTGATTCAACTAGTTAAAAAATAATGAAAATAATTTCTTTTAATATCAATAGTGTTAGAGCAAGACTGCATCAAGTTCAGGCCATAATTCAAAAACACAATCCAGATGTTATAGGTTTGCAAGAAACTAAGGTGCATGATGATGAATACCCTTACCAAGATATTGAAAGAATGGGCTTTAAATCTCTTGTTCATGGTCAGAAAGCTCATTATGGCGTTTCTCTTCTCTTTAAAAAAGACCCTATTAGCTCAGGTAAAGGGTTCAAAAATGATCATAAGGATAGTCAAAAGAGATTTATCTGGGCTGAGTTTAAGATAAAGAAGAGTTCTATCTTTGTTCTTAATGGTTACTTTCCTCAAGGAGAAGAGAGAGACCATCCTATAAAATTCCCTGCTAAAAGAAAGTTTTTTAAGGATCTTATTAATCATCTACAAAATAACCACAACTCTGATGACAACTTAGTTGTAATGGGAGATCTTAATGTTTCTCCCCAAGATATAGATATTGGTATAGGAGAAGAAAACAGAAAAAGATGGTTGAGAGCTGGAAAATGTAGTTTTCTACCCGAAGAAAGAGAATGGTTAAAAAAGCTTACCTCTTGGGGGTTAAAAGACACTTTTAGAGAAATATATCCGGAAGAAAGTAATAAATTCAGTTGGTTTGATTATAGAAGCAGAGCATTTAATGATAACCCAAAAAGAGGACTCAGAATTGATCATATTTGGGCCACAGATCATTTAACTACATGCATAAAAGATGTGGGAATAGATTATTCTATTAGGGGAATGGAGAAACCTTCTGATCATGCGCCCATATGGACAATCTTCGATATTTAAATTAACCCCTCTTATCAAGAAAAAAATCTTTCAGTAATTTTGAAGACTCTTCTTTTAATAATCCTTGAGAAAATGAGATCTTATGGTTAAGAAAGTTCATATCTAAAATATTATTATTGCTAATAATAACTCCAGTTTTAACATCACAAGCAGAAAATACAAGTCTAGAAATTCTTGCATGAACCAAAGCACCCGCACACATCATGCAAGGCTCAAGAGTTACAAACATTGTGGAAGCATCAAGACGATAATTGTTTAAATTGTGAGCTGCATCTCTTAAAGCTAAAATCTCAGCATGAGCAGTCGGATCATTCAAGCCGATAGTTTGATTAAAGCCCTTACCAATAATTTTATTCTTTCGGACTATAATTGCACCAACTGGTACCTCATCTTTTTCTGAAGCAATCCTAGCTAATTCTAGTGCTTTCTTCATAAAAAAATTTTCGTTTAGCATCTAAATTAATCTTTTTACCATCTTTATTAAGGGAACTTTAACACCAGAAGAACTTAAAAATTCTAGCTCTTCTTCTATTTCATATCCGCATGATCTATAAAGAGGTTTTCCTGCCAGTGTGGCCATTAATTCAAATTTGGTGAAACCCTCAGATAAAGCTGCTTCCTCACTCAAGTGTAAAATTAGTCTTCCTATACCTTTTCTTGTCCAATTAGGGTGAGTATACATAGCCCTTATTCTTGCAGGGTCCTTTTGGGGATTCAACATAGAGTCATCCCTGTTAACAGTATGGCCTCCTCCGAAAAGAGTTTTTCTACGACTCCATCCACCACAGCCAACTAAAGATCTCTTTTTACTGATTAAATAATAAGTTTTGTCAGAGATTAATCTCTCGTCCATACCCATAGCCTCAAATGAAGCTTCTATCTGTTCTTTTGATAAATAGTCTCTTAAAAGCAAGTTGATTGATGCTTCCATTAATTTTTTTAAATCCCCTATATCTGAGACCTCAGCTAATCTATAGCTGAATTCAAGATTTTTCCCATTCTTCATTCTTTTTAAAGGTTTAATAATAAGTCCATAGATATAGTTTAACTACTGAAGAACATTTTTTCTTATGGTTTTTCATTCTGAACTTGTTATACTTAACATTCGCTCTGAAACTTAATAAGGGCGAAGGTTTACCATAGCTAGAAGAATCTGCTATGGAAGTTCCGTGAATTAATCTCTGAGGAAATAACTTAGAGCCTTAAAAAGTGGGGAAATATTTATGAAGAATTTTAGATTTTTATTTGGGTTAGCTTTAGCGCTAACACTTTTCACTATACCAGTCTTTTCGCCTGTTCTGAAAGCTGCAGATGAAGTAGAAGAGGTAGTGGCAGTTGGAACTAGAAGAGAAGCTAGATCAGTTGGCGATTCACCTGCTCCAGTTGATGTTATAACTGGTTCTGATTTTGTTAATCAAGGGGCTATGGATCTTCCTGATATGATAAGAACACTAGTGCCTTCCTTTAACGTTAATACACAACCGATAAGTGACGCTGCAACTTTAATAAGACCAGCTAATTTAAGAGGACTTCCTCCTGACAACATGCTTGTGCTTCTCAACGGTAAGAGAAGACACAGAGGAGCTGTTATTTCTTTCCTGGGAAGTGGAATATCTGATGGAGCTCAAGGCCCTGATATTTCTGCTATTCCTTCAATAGCCCTAAAACAGGTTGAAGTTCTAAGAGATGGTGCAGCTGCACAGTATGGTTCAGATGCCATAGCAGGAATTATGAATTTTGTTCTTAATGATAGTCCTGAAGGTACTCTCGTAGAAGTTAGAAGTGGTGAATATACCCAAGGAGATGGAGAAGCTTGGAGAATTGCTGCGAATGTAGGAATGCCTTTTACTCAAGCAGGATTTGCAAATATTTCTCTTGAACTACAAGAATCAGATGCTACTAGCCGAAGTGTGCAAAGAGCCGATGCGCAAGGCCTCTATGATGGAGGAAATACAAGGATTTGGAACTATCCTGATCCTGCCCAAATATGGGGTTCTCCTAAAATATCAGATGATATAAAACTGTTTGCAAATATAGGCCTTCAGTTAGATGCGTCTAAAGAGTTTTATCTATTTGGAAATTATGCAGAGAGAAAAGTGCTTGGTGGATTTTTCTTTAGGAATCCTACTAACAGAGGTGGTGTTTACTCTACAGATGGTGGAGCAACAAGATTAGTAGGTGACAGAGCAGAGGCTTTAACAGGTGCTGCTAGGACATGCCCAGTTGTTCCCGTACCAGCAGCAGGAGCTGGTTCAAGTTCAGATTTAGCTTTGGCTGCAATTAAGGCTAATCCGAATTGTTTTGTTTTCAATGAGTTATTCCCTGGTGGTTTCACCCCAAGTTTTGGTGGAGACGTCTCAGACTGGAGTTTAGCCTCTGGAGTTAGAGGTGTAACAGATTCTGGACTTACTTGGGACGTAAGTGCAAGTGTCGGCGAAAATGTTGCTGAGTATTTTATTATGAATACTGTAAACGCTTCTTTAGGACCTGACACTCCTACGGAGTTTTACCCAGGTAATTATGTCCAACTGGAAAAGAACTTCAATATGGATTTTACTAAACCTGTTGCGGTAGATAGCTTCGCTTCAGACCTTAATATCGCTTTTGGATTTGAGTTTAGGGAAGAACAATTTACTGTAGTTTCTGGTAATAAAGAAAGTTGGGAAATAGGACCATATTTTAAACAAGGTTTTGGAATTGGTTCGAACGGATTTGGAGGATTCTCACCTGACATGGCAGGAACTTGGGATAGAAGTAACATAGCTATTTATTTAGATATGGAAGCTGATGTAACTGAAAATCTTCTTCTTGGAGTTGCCAGTCGTTATGAAGATTTTGATACATTCGGATCAACTTTTAATAGCAAAATTTCTTTCCTTCTAAGAGCTTCTGATGATCTCTCCATTAGGGGGACAGCTAGTACAGGTTTTAGAGCACCTACACCTGGTCAAGCAAATATTTCAAATATATCTACTGTAGCTGATGCAGGTGGAGACCTTTACCAGAAGGGAACTCTTTCTCCAACTAATCCGGTTTCAGTTTATTACGGTGGTAAGGAACTTGGACCAGAAGAATCTACAAACACAAGTTTTGGTTTAGTTTGGAATCCTTCTGATGCATTTAACCTAACTTTGGACTTCTATCAAATAGAGCTAGAAGACCGAATTACTCAAGGTGATGATATTGCAATAACTGCTGCAGATATAGCTAAGCTTACTGCTTTAGGTATTCCTGGAGCTGGAGATTTAACTAACTTCCGTTTTTATGTTAATGATTTTGATACCACAACAGAAGGTCATGACCTAGTAGCTACTTATGATACTGAGATAAATGGAGGAAATACTACTTTTACTTATGTTTATAGTCATGTAGAAACCAATGTTGATAGAACTGGAGGGCTTATTGGCTCAGGAAGAATAGACCAATTAGAAAAACTTCTTCCAGAAAATCGTTGGAATCTATCAGCTGTCCACTTTAAAGATGATTGGAGACTGCTTGCTAGAATTAACTGGGTTGATGAGTGGTTTACAGAAGAATGGGGCGGTGGCGGTGGCTACATCGGCGATATGATGACAGTTGATGTAGAAATCAGTAAGGATTTAAGTGACACTTATACATTAACCTTAGGTTCACAAAATGCTCTAAATGAGTATCCCGATAAAGAAAAGAGAGGCTTAATACTTGGGTGGGAATACCCCGAGGCTGCTCCTCTTGGATTTAATGGGGCGTTTTATTACATGAAGTTAAGTATGAACTTCTAAAGTTAGAACTAATGATTCAAAAAAGGGTACCTAGGGTGCCCTTTTTTTTAGATTATTAAATACCACATCTCCATGAACCATAGTTAAAACATTCTCAGCTTTTAAAATTTCTTCAGCTTCAACAGTTATAATATCTTTTGAAAAAACAGTAAGATCTGCTAATTTTCCAACTTTTATACTTCCTCTGATATCTTCTTGGAATGCCCCGAAAGCTGGCCATAAGGTAAACATTCTCAAAGCGTCTAATCTAGAAATAGCTTCTTCTAAGTGCCAACCTTCAGAATAAAATCCATCTATATCTTTTCTCGTTACAGCTGCATAAAATTCAATTAGAGGATCACCAATTTCTACAGGAGCGTCTGATCCGCCTATCACCATGACACCTCTCTCTATTAAAGAATTCCATAGGTAAGCATTTTTAGCTCTCTCTAATCCAAGCCTGTCTATTGCAAAATGTAAATCTCCAATCGCATGAGAAGGTTGCATAGAGGCTATTATTCCAAGATTCTTGAATCTTAAAGTATCCTCAACCTGAATATTTTGGGAATGCTCAATTCTCCATCTAGGCTCAGCTATATATCTGTTTTCTTTAGAAACAGACTTAAAAGCTTCCTCATACCAGTCTAAAGTAATTCTATTTGCTGCATCTCCAATAGCATGAGTTTGAATTTGTATACCTTTATTCAAAGCTTCGATAAGCTTAGGAATTGTTTCTTCTTTTTTAAATATTAATAGTCCTTTAGAATTAAAATCATTATAGTTTTCTAGCAGAAAAGCGCCTCTTGAGCCTAATGCTCCATCTGCATATAGTTTTATTCCTCTAACAATTAACATATTTTCAGGGTCAAATTGAGGGCCTTCTTTAAGCAATTGCAAAGCAGGCTCTCCATCACTTACTGAATAATAAATTCTTGAAACTAGATTTCCTTCACTCTTGATTTGTTTCAACAAATCAAAATCTTCTAGCGACCCTCCTGCATTTTGGATTTGAGTCCATCCTAATCTTGCACTTCGTTTTAGTCCTTCTTCTAAAGCTTTTTTATCTTCCAAAGAATTTCTTGGTGGTAATAATTTCTCTACTAAACTTATTGCATTGTCCACAAGGATACCTGTTGGTTGTCCATCTTTTCCTTTTCTGACAGCGCCGCCATGAGGGTCTTCTGTATTGGCATCTATACCCGCTAACTTTAAAGCATAACTGTTCACCAACACCGCATGTCCGTCTGCTCTTTCTAAAAAGACTGGTTTATCCTTTGAGAACGGATCAACATCCTCTTTGGTTGGAAATCTCTTCTCTGGCCACAACTTTTCTATCCAACCTCTACCCTCTATCCATTCACCACTTTTTTTTGATTTAGAATAGTCTTTAACCTTCTTGATAGTTTCTTTTAAACTATTTATTTCTTGAAGATTCAAAACACTTTCTCTATATCCTATTCCCTTTAGATGCGCATGCGAATCAGTAAAGCCAGGAAAGATATAATTACCTTGGATATCTAATTTAGAAAAATTTCCACATTCATATTTTTTTGCATCTTCTTCCTGTCCAACAAAAATTATTTCAGTGCCATTTACCACCACAGATTCTGCTTTAGGACTATCAGTATCCAAAGTGTAAATAGTCGAATTAAAGAGAATAAGGTTGCCATCTACACATTCATTATTTGAAGTACAACCAGAGAGCAATATAAAATATAACAAAAAGTTCAAAAATATTTTTCTTTTCATTCTGTAAACTCCTTTAATCGATAACTTATTGGTTAAGACCTAAGGTAAATAATAAAACATCTAAATAAACTTTTCGGAAAGAAATTGAAATTTTTTTAAATTTCTAACCTTTATTCTTGCAAAAAGAGTCCTTTTTAAGCATAGTTAGTAGTAAGAGAAGGGTTTTTTCAGTTATTAGTGGGGAAAATCCCTTTTAAATATTCAATAGAAGACTTAGGGGAGATAATATGATTTTACTTAAGCGTGTTTTTTACACTTTAATATTATTATGCGGGACATTCTTTGTTCCTTCAGTTTTTTCAGAAGATGAAGAAGAAGCTGCTGGAATAGAGGAAGTAATCGTAACAGCTCGTCGTACTGAGGAGAGCCTACAAGATGTTCCAATAGCTGTAACTGCATTTAGTGAAGAAGGGATTCAAGCAAGACAAATAATTACTACATCTGACCTGCAAATGAATGTTCCAAATGTTAGTTTTACTAATACCAACTTCGGAAGTAATTCTTTCTCTATTAGAGGTATTGGTAGATTGGTAACTGCTGGATCTGGTGAGGCAGGTGTTTCTACTCACTTGAATGACATACCTTTAACTGGGAATCTGATAACAACAGAATTCTTTGATATGCAACGCGTAGAAGTACTTCGTGGACCTCAAGGAACGTTGTTTGGAAGAAACGCAACAGGAGGAGTTGTTAATTTCATTACTAGAAAACCAGATATGGAAGAGTTAAGTGGTTATGTGGAAGCGGAACTAGGTAACTACAATCATAAAAGATCAAGATTTGCTTTGAACTTACCTTTATCTGACAGTCTTGCACTAAGAGTAGCAGCCACTACTCTAGAAAGAGAAGGTTATTCTGAGAATCTTTATGAAAACTCAGATGGTGACATAGATGGAAGGGATAACGAAACCTACAGAATTAGTCTTCGTTGGGAAGGAGAAAATACATCTATAGATCTTATGCATCAATCTTATGATGAAGATAGTGATAGAACAAGAATTACAAACCAAGTTTGTAAGCAAAATCCATTACCTACTTATGGATGTATTTCAGATCAGTTCGGAAGAGATGGAGTTAACCCTGGGTCAACTACTGGTACTATGTATATATCTTTTGGTGGTATTTTTCCTCTTGGACAAAACTCTCAGGCTCTTAACGCTTTAGGGTTATTTGCATATCCAAGACCTGCAATGACTAGCCTACGCCAAATGCACTCTGATTTTGAGCCGATCTTTAAAAGCGAAAGTAGTCAATCTTACTTAACTATTCAACATGATTTCGACAAGTTCTCATTAACTTTAAACTATGCTGAAGGTGATGGTACTCAAGATTCTCAACAAGATTACAATATGGATGTAGGTCCTTCATTTCTGCCTTTCAACCCTGCAACAGGTGGTCCTAATGCACTTACAGGTACTGATTTAAGAGTTCCTGTCTCTGGAACAGCTTGTGGAAGAGAGTGTGAACAGACTATAACCGCAGGTGTTTATGGTGGAGATACTATTGGAAGTTGGAGTCGAGTGTACTCTTATGACAGAGCTTATACTGATTTTGCTGAACTAGAGTATGGTGAAATTAAAATCCAGACTGATTTGGATGGTAATTTCAATTTTGTATTAGGTATGAACACTACTGACAGCGTATCTCATGGAGGCTATTACGTAAATGCTAACTCATTAGACTTTATATCTCTCTATGGATTAGCACCAATTGGCGTACCGCAACTGTATCCAGGTTTCTTTCACAATGATGGTTGGAACTATGCTGATCGTAAATCGTTCTTCGGTGAAGCTTACTTTGATATCAATGATGAAATGAGATTGACAATTGGATTCCGAAGAAACGAAGATGATAAAAGAACTAGAGATAGATCAGCGTTGGCTAATGCTGCTAATTTAGGCCCCGCTCTAGGCTTGTCATCTGCTGCTTGGGTAAGATCTTCTTTACCTGCATGTCTAACTGACATAGCTGGATCAGCTGTAGCTATTTTAACGGGACAAGCTACAAACTCTTGTACTGCTATAGGTAATCAACTTCTAACTTACTATGGAGCTAAGTCGGCTATGGACGCTGGTACGTTAGCAGTCCTTGGTGGAGATCCAACTGGTGTCTCTCAAGTGTTGGGAGCAATGATGATGGTACCTCCGACACCTGAGTATAACGAAGCTCGTACATTAGCAGGAAGCCCTACTGAAACTTCTTTTGAAGAAACTACAGGCAGAATAGGTCTAGATTGGCAAATGGATCCTGATACGCTAGTTTATGGAACGTTCTCGAAAGGATTTAAACCTGGAGGTTTTAACCCTGCGATAAATGACTCTTTTCCTCAGGATACTCCTAGGATATTTGAGAGCGAGAATGTAGACGCAATAGAAATAGGCTTTAAAGCTACTCGTCTGGGAGGAAGAATGCAACTTAATGCTTCTCTGTTCCAATACGACTATAAAGGACTGCAGATCTATAAAATCATAAATAATTCATCAGTAAACGTTAACGTTGATGCCGATATTATGGGAGCAGAACTTGAAATGCTCTACATCCCTGAGTTTGATCCAGATATGGTTATCGATGTTATGCTCTCTTGGCTGGAAACAGAAGCTGCAAATAATATGCTTCTTGATCCTAAGGATAGACAACAGAATGACCCCAATTGGATAGTACTAAAGAATATTGATTCTGGCAGTGCGACTGGAGTTCAGTATATTGCTAATCTTCAAGGCGCCTTATTGGGAGCACAACTTTGTGGTGCTCTTGGTGCTTGTATACCGGCACCTAACACTATTTACCCGAATGGTGTTCCAGCTTATATGTCTAGAACTTTTCTTAACGCTATAGGAGTTCCAACTAGTGATGGAATACTTACCAATATCCAAGGTAATGCACTTCCTAATTCACCAGAGCACACCTACAAGATTGGTGTTGCTAAAACATGGCATCCTTCTAACGGTGTAGATGTAACTGCTCGCTTTGATTATTACAAGCAAGACAAGAGTTATGCTAGAGAATTCAATAGAAGCTGGGATGAGATTCCTTCATGGGATCAAACTAATTTCTCTTTACTGATAAACGATCCTGATGGTTCTTGGAGCGTAAGACTATGGGCTCGTAACTTGCAAGATGAAGAGAACGTTACGGGACACTATGTAACCTCAGACACTTCAGGAATGTATACTAACTACTTCCTAACAGAGCCAAAGATTGTCGGGGCTTCTTTTAAACTTAATTTCTAACTAAAAGAAATAAAGAACTAAACTGAGTTAACTTAAAAGTTAATTCAGTTGGTTCTTTGTGGTTTAACTTAGTTGCTTACGTTAGGAGATTGGTTGTTATAACCTCCTCCCATTCCCCCTTGTACAGAAGGAATCCTCATATTGCCCAGTCCGCTTATAAAATTTTTGTTATTTTTAGCTATCAATGTGTAAGTCTTGAACTGGTCAGAGTCTAGAATTTTTTTTAATTTTTTCTTCTCTTTACGTTGTATTTTTTTTAAATCATCAATGGCGCCTTGAGGTCTTCCATTAACTCCTTTAAGTTTCCTAAGTGCCTTTGCCCTTTTTTTAACAGAAGATAATAAAATTGGTTGTACCTTTTCTCTTTGTTTCTCAGAAAGAGATAGAGCTAGCATTAGCTTCTCTACTTGCATTAAAGGAACACCGCCTTTCTTAAAAGCCTGTTTTAATCTTTCGCCAGCCTCAGGTGTCTGAAGGTATGAGTTTGCATATAGAGGTTGAAAAGTAATCACAACCACCACCATCATCAAGGTTGATAAAAACTGTCTAACTTTGCTCATTATTGTGTAACCCCCAAAAAAAGACTTTGATTCTAAGTCAGTATCTCAATAAAAAAAACTTTTTTATAAATTTTATTTATTGTGACTACTTTTTTAATCTTATTACTGTGCTGACTACTTTGCCAATATCAGTTCTTGATATATTTGTACTTGAAGGCAAACAAATACAACTCTTCACCTCTAACTGAGTTCTCTTTATATTATAAGATTGAAAAGATTTAAAGGGCTTTTGGAGGTGATTTGGATACCATACAGGCCTACACTCAATACCTTTATTAAGTAGTCTCTTGATAACCTGATCTCTTGAATGCCCAAAGGTCTTTTCATTAACTTTTAATACTGTCATCCAATAATTAGACTTAGTGTTATCAGCAGGTTTAATGAGATCTAATCCAGGTATATCCCTAAAACTATGATCATATATTTCATAAATCTTCTTTTTCTTCTCTAAAAAAGATGATAATGATTGCATTTGGGCTAGACCTAAAGCAGCTTGGATATTTGTTAACCTGAAATTAAACCCTACATTATTATGTTTATAATAAAAGGGATCATCTTTAGCTTGAGTAGAATAGTAATTAACTAAATCAAAATCCTTCTTTTTTTTAGTCAAGATCATGCCCCCTCCTCCGGAAGTTACTATCTTGTTGCCGTTAAAAGAAAGGCAAGCTATATCTGCGATGTTCCCTGTATGAACCATATTCCTTTTATTGTCTTGGTAAAGACTACCTAAGCTCTCACTAGCATCTTCAATTATCTTTATATTTTTCTTTTTGCAAACTCCATAGATCTTATTTACTTCAACCGGGTTTCCCCAGGTATGGACTGGCAACACAGCGGATATTTTTTTCTTGGATTTCTTGTTATAACAAAACCCTCCTTTCATAAAAGTTTCATTATTAAGAAACTCTAAAGTTTTATTAATATCCATAGTGTGATGTTCATTGCAATCCATAAAAACAGGAATTGCTCCTAAATATCTAATTGTGTTAATAGGGGCTATAAAACTTAAACTAGGTACAAGAACTTCTTGATTCTGCCTTATTCCTAAAACATATAAAGAGAGGTGAAGAGCAGAAGTTCCATTAACTACAGCCGTAGCATATTTAATTTTAGTCCTCTGAGAAACAAATTGTTCAAAACTCTTAACAAAAGACCCTGATGAAGAAACCCAACCTGAATCTAAACATTCCTTTAAATATTGCCATTCTTTTTTTCCTATATTTGGTTCAGCTAAACTAATTTTCTTCATCTTTTTTAGTAATTCTTAGAGGTAACTTTCTCCTTTTTCCCTTTTTTTAACTACTTCTGCAGGAACTCCATAGCTTAAACTGTTATCTGCAACATCTTGGATAACCACAGAACCTGCACCTATGACACAGTGATTCCCTATTTTTATATTTTGAATAACATTTGCTCCTAACGAGATAGCTGAACATTCTCCGATAATTACATTACTGCCTGTTGTAGCATTTGGAGCCAAACTCGAGAAATTACCCATAAGAGAATCATGATCTAAAGACGAGTTAGTATTAAGAATACAATGGTCACCTATTTGAGTGTCTGCATTGATAATTGCCCCTGGTAAAATCATGGCACCAACTCCAATCTTTACTTCTTTTCCTATTTCTGCGCTTGGATGTATACATGAAATAAAGTTAAAATCAGGAATAATTCCTATAATTTTCTCATGCACACTTTTCCTCACCCAGTTATCTCCTATTGCAATGATTCCTCCATAAATACTTTCTGATTTATATAGCTTAGAAATATCTTCTTCTTTGCCTATTATTTTGTAGCCAAACACATCTTCCCCGATCTCTTTATTTGGATCTATCAACCCTTTAACTCTGAAGTTCTCTTCTTTTTCAATAACATCTAGTACCACTTTTGCATGTCCAGATGCCCCAAATACTAATATATCTCTCATAATTAATTTTCTAAACGGAAATTGCTCTCTAGATCGTAGAATCCTTTTTTTAGAATTTCTGATTTGTTTTCCAAATTGAGATTCTCAAGAATATCTATAACTTTTTTTGAAGTATCTCCTTCTCCATAAGGAGATATTATATCTTTGATTTCATTAATAAAATCCTCTGACAAGGCTTTTACTATAGCTTCTTCTATTTCTTTTTGAGAACACTGACAATCTATTATATTTTTAGATCTATATCTACCTGCTTGTCTGTCTCCTATGTTAACGACAGGGAGTTGAAAAGAAGCAGCCTCTATAATGCCACTGGAAGAGTTACCTATCATTAAAGTAGCATATTTCATTGCACTTAAATAAACTCTCTGACCTAAGTTTTTAGTTAATCTAAATTTTTCAGGGTATTTTCTTGCATAAGCTTGGATCTCTTTGTAGATAGATTTATTTGCTGTATCTGCGTTTGGCATAGTCATTAGCGTTAATAAGCTTGTATTGTTTAGAGCACTTAATAGTTCATTAATTTGATTATTAGCACTCTCATAGCTATCTAAAGTTACTGGGTGGAAAGTCATAAGAGCAACTTTGTCATTAAAATCTATATCTAGTAGATTAAACAACTCCTCTTTTTCCATTAAAGTTAATGATTTTATATTATCAACTCCTAAGGCTCCCACTGAAAAGACCTTAGAGGGATCCTCTCCCATTTGAACTATTCTCTTTGCATAACCTTCCATTGATGAAAAATGAAAAGAGGACATCTTTGTAATGGAATGCCTAACAGAATCATCTATCTGTCCAAAACTCAATTCTCCGCCATGGATATGTGCTATAGGTATCTTATGTATAACTGCAGCTATACATACGGACAACAATTCATATCTATCTCCTAAAACAATTAATAAGTCAGGTGAAGTTGTATTAAAGAGTTCTGAAAATCCTTTTAACCCTTCAGCAATTGAATAACAGATAGATTCTTCTGTATCTCCCTCTTGAGTCATTGGAACTTTATGTAAATCCTTAACTTCATGACTCTGTTCAATAAATTTGACAGTTTCTCCATGAAATTCTGATAAATGTGAACCTGTAGCAACTAGATATAAATCTAGTAATTTACTTAGTTTAATTTTCTCTATAAGAGGAGAAAGAAGTCCATAATCAGCTCTGCCAGTAGTGACCACCATTATCTTTTTATTCATAAAGGTGAGTGTTCCTCTTTTATTCTTCCATTGGGTCGATTGTTATCATCATCTAACCTAATCACATCATCTAAATGTGGGGTAGATGCTTCATATAGGATAATGTCTGTTATGGCTTGAATCCTATGAATTTTTCCTGGCTTTACATCTATTAAACATGTTGGTTCTAAGTCAACCTCTGCTACTTCTCCTAAAATAGTCTCTATATCATCTGTTCTTTGAGACGAAGCGTAATGAAGTTTTGCTTTTCCAGAAACAAGCAGATGGGTCTCTTTCTTTTTGTCATGAAATTGAAGGCTAGTTCTAGACCCTGCTTTGATAAATATCTCCTTAAAAGCATAAGTAGGGTGTTGACCGCTTATCCATAATTCATAACCCCAAGGTTTATTTACTTTATAAACATCTTTGCACAATTGAAGGGATATAGATTTAGTCCTTTCTTTAGTATCTATATTGCTTCCTACAACTAAAAACTCAACAGAACCTCCTGAAATTTGTAAATTAACTACACTATTTTCTACCTGTAGAGAATCACCAAGTTCCATTTTTAAATTCTTTTCCAAAACTTCCACAGAAGTAGTCGTATCTTTTTTAAGCACAAATAAGGAAAAAGATTCTATGCCTTCTAATTTAAGAAGTTCTTTTTTACTAATCTTCAGGAAAAAATATTCATACAAATCTGAACTAAGAACTTTCTTCCCTGACTCATCTAGAGGAATATTCTTTACAATATTCCCTCCATACTTTTGGTCTAACATTCTTTTTTAAATTAAATAAGTTCTATGATTATAATTATTAATCTTTTAAAAAACATAAATAAAAGTAGATGAGCTAGCAATAAAACATTAAAGTTCTTAGTAATTGTAGTTCAATTATATCTTTCTAGGTTTAGAAGAAGCCGAGTGATTAATGGCGATTATCAATACTATTTAACATAATTCATGACTTCACGTTTAGAAGAATTCTCACTTAATACTAAAGTGAATGATATAAATAAATGGATCTTTTGTGATGTAAAAATATCTCGTTACCTGGCAAAAAATGAGAAGAAATTGACCTTACCTTCTAAAGAAAATGTTGGTAAAAATTTTTTCTTTCTACATTTCGTAACCAGTTTTATGAAATTGTGCTTTATTTTTATTAAGCAGTTAAGTGTACAAAACAATATTGCCCTTAATGACATAGATCACTTACTATTATCAACTGGAGCTGGTCACGATAAGAAAAATTATCTTAACTATATTTCAAAAGAAGAAAATAAATTTATTACGATTAAAGCTTTCAGACCAAGCTCTTACATGAGAATCTATACAATAAGTTTTTTTGTTCTTATTAAGTTCTTCTTTGAAGCCATTAGAGAGATCAATAAAGTTTTATCTCTAAAATTACCAAAAGAATTAGAAATACTTATCTCAAAACATATTAAAACTAATCTAGCAAATTACTCCTATTTTTGTGCAATCTTTTCAAAAATACAATCTAAGCATCCAAATCTCATTATTTATCATAGTGGTGCTACATTTCTTTCTTCGGTTACAAAAAGAATTGGAATAAGCACCAGATATTTTTTGCATGGTTTATTGGGAGAGGCCGGTAAATCAAGCTTCCCTGCATATGAAAAGATCTTTGTTTATTCAAATGAGGAAGTTAAATACCTTAAAGAAATATCACCTCAATCAGATATAGTTATTTACCCTTATGAGAAATTAAAGAATCTTGAAAAAAAAGTCTTAATTTTTTTAAGAGTGGATGACAATCTAATGGAAATAAATCAATTAGAAAAAGTCATATCTTATTTTATTCAAAAAGCTTATAAAGTAATACTTAAGCCCCACCCTACTTACAAGGGATCGTTAGCCACAAAGCTATCTTCATCTCACAATTTAACCCTATCGAATAATATTAACCTGGATGCAAAAGAAGTGATGAAAGAAGAAAATCCTTCCTTCACTATAGGGTGGGCTTCTACAGCATTATGTGAATCTCTGCAAAGTGGGGTAATTCCTATAACCTTATTAAATGAAGACAGTAGTAAATACGATTATGTTAGTGCTCCTCCTATCGTTTATCCCATACAAAGAAGATGTCTCTCTTGGCAAAAAGAAAGAAAGAAAATAAATCAACTTATATCAAATATTTCTGATTACAAAGACTACCTACAAATTCTGAAATCTAGATAGAGCTTAGCTTAAGAAAAAATCCTTTATTCAGCTGATTTTAAAGGCGCCCAAGCTAATAGAGAGGAGTCATCAGACCTGGTACTAGGAACTAGCTTTACTCCATTTGCTTCTGCCATACCCTTGTATTCTACCCAAGACAATAAAGATTCTATTTGTGTTCCTGGACCGGAATCGAACATTACTGGACCATATAAATTGGCTGTATAAATAAGATCCTCATCAGTAACTCTTTGAGTTGCATCGTGCCTCGCCCCTGCAGGTTCGTAGAACCATATACCAGGACCATAACCTTCAGGAGGACCAGCTCTTACACCCAAACGTCCCTGCAATACTAAGAAGTCGCTTGCTCCAATGTGTGTATGAGGATCAGCAACCCCGTTATGTCTAACTATTAAAGAGATATATCCAGTCTCTTCGCTAACTCTTAGAATCTTTAAACCAACATCTTCCATACCAGGAAGAACTAACCAGGGTACTTCTCTAGTATCAACAAAATGTGGATGTGTAACTTCTGAACTTTCAGAAGTATCAACTGAGTCGTTGACTAGTTTACCTGCATTTGTTGAAGCTATCTCTAGAGGTTCTTCATCTCCTTGATAAGGTTCTCCTTCTATTTCCATACATGCGGTTAGAGAATTAGGAACCAGAACAATCTTCTTATTTTTAGCTAAACCAAGAACATCCATGGCTGTGAATAAAGAATCAACCGAACCATCTTCTTTTAGAAAAGCTACTGCACTAAAGAAGTTTGCCAATACCTCAGTATCTTCAATTGCTGTGAATGCATTCACTTTTGAATTTGCTGAAATAAAACCCCAAGTACCTGGGTTAAGTATACTTTTAGACCCCTCTTGCTCATATTCAGCTTTACCAGATAGGACAAGCATATCCATACCACCTAAATAAACCGAACTTGGCAAAGATGCCCCAGATTCTAGTCTAAAAATAAGACTAAATATTCCACTTTCACTGCTTGCACGAGCAGGTTTTATGGACATACCGGATACATTAGGAACAGGTATCCACGGTAACTTATTAGTATCAATACAATCCCCTACTCCGCTAGGATTGTACTCAGGATTAGGTGCTTCTGACATATTTCTCCCCTTTTGCTAAAGTTAAATCAAATTATAGCAATTGTTATAAATTTATAAAGCTAACAACTTAGAGCATTCTTTTAGATACTTTTAAAAGCCAAACTCCAAGCCAAGTATTTATTATTGTCTTGATAGAAGCCATAATGAAAGCTGGAAATGCCCACCAAAAATCAAGCCAGGTATTCCAAAACCAAGAATAAATCCAAGTCCTCAACCAAGGTAAATTATTTTCTAGAAAGATAGAAGTACTTAAAGTTATTACCGTATAATCTGAAGATAGAATATCCCACAGAATCCAGAGTATAAAAGCTATTTGTATAGGGGTAGTCCATATGCAAAAGTAGGCAAAAAACAGAAGAAACCTCTTCATAGCAGACTCTTTTTCTTTTTTGAATAAAGAAAATTAAAAATCTGTTTCACCGTATATAAATCATTATTCATAAAATGATTTGAAATGATCTTCTCTGTCTTCTTTAATCATTCCTGCTGTTTCATTCATAAATCTGTTTCTATCTTCGGTAGTTTTAAATATCCATACGCAGAAACAGTCTTTGCTGTGATAGATAGCCTTCAGCTCATCATCTATTTCACAAATATCTTTTGGAATAGTGGTTTTAATACAAATCATATCTAGTTGAAATAATTAGCTTATACGAATAATCTGCATTCTTATATAAATTAAAATGAAAATTCTAAAAATAACACTACTCATTTTCTCCATAACAAGTACGAATTATATTTCATCAAATGAACTGGAAGAAGAGTTTAAAGAAGACTTTAAAGAACCTACTAACATATTATTTTGGTCTAATACTCAAAAAGAAAAATGGTTTAAAAGAATAGATGAGTTAATTCCTTCTTTGCCGATAAATAAGGGCGAATATGTCTACGAACTAAAGGTTAATCTTCTAGATCTCTCTACTCTCAGCTATAACCTTTATGGTAAAAACTACTCAATAACAGATTATTTTCTCAGATCCAGAGTCGGTGGTCTTTTGGTGGTCCATAAAGGAGATATAGTCTATGAGAAGTATAGTCTAAATA
This sequence comes from uncultured Gammaproteobacteria bacterium, assembly GCA_964571215.1. Lineage (GTDB taxonomy): Bacteria > Pseudomonadota > Gammaproteobacteria > Magnimaribacterales > Magnimaribacteraceae > CAJWPI01. The sequence goes on along the minus strand of CAZMZZ010000016.1, from coordinate 6,583 downwards.
ATGATAAGAATAGTAAATGGATTTCTTTTTCCATAGCAAAGTCAGTTACATCCATGCTGTTGGGTGCAGCAATAAAAGACGGCTATATCCAAAATGTTGAAGAACCGGTTACTAAATACCTTCCACAACTTAAAGGGAGTTCATACGAGAAAGTTACAATTAAAAATTTACTACAAATGTCTTCAGGAGTAGATTGGAATGAAGACTATTCTGATCCAAGATCAGATGTAAGTATTGCAGCTGCTTATAACTCAACTTCTTTAATAAATTATCTAACCAAACTTCCTGCTAATGCATCTCCAGGTATTTTTTTTAACTACAACACCGGGGAGACCAATCTGATAGGTGATCTGGTTCGTTCTGCTATCAAGAAAAGCCTGTCTTCATACCTAGAACAAAAGATATGGAAACCTTTTGGAATGGAAAATAATGCTTCCTGGAGTGTAGACGAGGACCATGTTGTAGAATTGGGTGGTTGTTGCATAAATGCAACGCTAAGAGACTATGCTCGAATTGGATTGTTCGCTATGAATGAAGGAAAGTTAACTGATGGCACTAAAGTTTTACCTGAACACTGGATGAAAGAATCCACAACTCCCTCAAAAGGTTATAAAGGTTATGGATTCCAGTGGTGGCTAGAAAATTATATGAGAACTGGAGAACCAAATAGTTTTTCAGCTCATGGAATATTTGGACAAATGATTTGGATAAATCCAGCCACAGAAACTGTTATTGCGATACAAAGCGCCTGGCCCCAAGCAACTAACTGGGATTTAAATCTACACCAATCCAAGCTTATAAAAGCTATTCAGAATGAGTTAAATAAATAAAAGCTATTTCCTTGCTCTTTACTATTCTTACCAACCTGGTGACTATTTTATGTGGTTTAGGAATTTCCAGATATCAAATATTTGTGCTAGTTTGAAAGCCACTTTCTTTCTTGTTACTCTTAATTCATTAAAAATCTTTTAAGGAGAAATCTTGTCTAATTCAAACAATTCAGAAAACGGTCGTCTTCAGTCAAATATGCGCAAGGTAGCTTTGACTGCATTAGCCGGCACAAGTATTGAATGGTATGATTTTTTCCTTTACGGGGCAGCTGCAGCTCTTGTTTTTCCAACAATTTTTTTTGGAGAGATAGATCCAGCTAGTGCTTATATTTTATCCTTTCTTACATTTGCTGCTGGTTTTATAGCTAGACCAGTTGGAGGAATAATTTTTGGACACTTTGGAGACCGCATAGGCCGCAAGAAAACTCTAGTGATAGCATTGATGTTAATGGGAGCTTCCTCCACCTTGATTGGACTTTTACCTACTTACGCAATGATTGGAATTGCCGCACCTATTCTTCTTACTTTGCTAAGATTTGCACAAGGATTGGCTATAGGTGGTCAATGGGGTGGTGCTATGTTATTGGTTACTGAGAGTGCTCCAGATAACCAAAGAGGATATTATGGTGCTTATGCTCAAGCAGGTGCTCCAGTTGGTGTAATTCTCGCAAACTTAGCCTTTATCTTTACTAGTGCTCTCGTTTCAGAAGAGTTCTTCATGACATGGGGGTGGAGGATTCCTTTCTTAGTTAGTGTCATCCTTATCGGAATTAGTATGTATATTCAGATTAACCTTGAAGACACTAAAGCCTTTAGAGAACTTGAGACCTCGAATAAAGAAAAGCAAGAGACTAAAACTACTATACCAATTATTCGTTCTCCTATCCTTGAAGCTCTAGGAAAATACCCTCGAAGGATAACCCTTGCCGCTGGAGCTTTTTTGTCAGTCCAGGTGACTTTTTACATCCTAATAGCCTTCTTATTAGCCTATGGTGTTGCCAGCGCAGAAATGTCAAGAGACGATATGTTAGTTGCTGTATTAATCGCTTCAGCCATAATGGTTCCTATTCAATTTGTATTTTCTGCTTATTCAGATAGACACGGAAGACGAGGTGTCTTTATGTTAGGAGCAGCTTTAACTGCAGTATGGGCTTTTGCAATATTTCCCTTGGTAGATACAGGTAATTTTTACTTCATAGTTTTGGCCATAGCTGGTGGACTTATTTTTTTAGCTATGATGTATGGGCCTCAGGCTGCCTTTTTTACTGAACTATTTAGTACTGAAGTAAGATATTCTGGAGCTACTCTTGGTTACCAAATTGGAGCAATTTTAGGTGGAGCTTTCGCACCTAGTATCGCAGCTTGGCTTTGGACTGATTACGATGTCATGTGGGTTTCAGCATATATTGCTGTTGCATCTTTATTAAGCTTAATCTCTGTTTATATGTTAACCGAGACTTATCAATCCAACTTGTCCGATAACTAAAAAGAAGTCTTACACTTCTTTAATCCAAGCTTATAAGAGCTATTCAGAATGAGTTAAATAAAGTTTATTTCCTCATTCTTTGCCATTCTTCCCAGCCTAAATAACCTGTAAAGTTTTCATCATCAAAGAAAATAACTGGTCCATTGCTTATAAAAAGGTATTCGGTATCTTCTACAGCTTTAGTTTTATCATGAAGCATTCCATTTGGTTCATAAATATAATCTCCAGCATTAAGTAAACCGTCTCTAACCTCCAATTGCCCTGAAAGAATAAAAGTATGTGAACCAGCTAAGTGTTTATGAGGATCAGCAGAAAACCCTTTAAGCCATCTAAATAACACCGCCCAACTTCCACTTTCTGAACCTGTGTATAGTATTTTCACAAACGCCCTATCGTCTCCTTCAATATATGGCATCCATTCCATTTTAGATGCCTCAACTAAAGTATCCATTAATTCACTGTTAACTGGATGTATTTCTTGTGGTAAACCCATAATAAACCTCCCCAATTTATTATTTTTTAAGTGCTTTAAGGTAAACCTAAAATCTTAAAAATTCAAGATTTCATTTTACTAAAGTGAAATGATCAATAAGTCTATTTGTTATTTCTGGGATTATTTTCTTGTGGATCTCATGTCCTAAGCCATCAATAATCATTTTATTAGAACCTTGGATTTGATTAGCAATTGCTAAGCCATGCTCTACAGGAATGATGGGATCTTCTGAACCATGAATAACTAAAGTAGGAACCTTAATTTCCTTTAACCTATGAAGTCTGTTCGGACTGACGCCAACAGCAGAGAGATGACCTGAATAAAGATTATTTCCTTGATTTATAATTAAGTTCAATCTGTTATTAAAACGTTGTTCATCAAAAGGGAATCTTGTTCCTGATAGAACTTTTTGAGCTACGAGACTAGCTTCTCTTTCCTTTCCTTCTAGATTTAGAATAAAGGTCTCTTTTAATGATTTAGTGAAATGTTCAGAAGGTCCTGGTAGGTTTTGTGTATCAAAACCTGGGGTGCTCATTATGGCAGTAAGAGTTAAGACTCTTTCAGGATGATCTAAAGCGATGATTTGTGCAATCATTCCCCCCATAGAAGCGCCAACAATATGAGCCTTTTCTATGGCTAAGTGATCTAATAAAGAAATAGCATCTAAGGCCATATCGTTGAGATCATATTGCGCTGAACCTCCCGGATTCATTCTGAATCTTCCTTCATCATCTAACATTAAGGAAAACATTTGTTCAGCAAAATACTCTGTAACGCTAGTAGGTAAAATTTTTAAAACTTTTATTAAAAAGGGTTCTGTAGTCAGCCATGTACTTTTTCCAACATCACGATTGTCAAAATTGATTACATAAAAATCATTTTTTTCCATCCTATCAATTAATTCTTGAGGCCACATCTTGCTATTAGCATTTGTTCCCATAATAAATAAAACAGGAGGGTTATATTTATCACCATAATCTTCCCACCAAATATCGATTTTATTTAAATGACTAATATTGCCTCGATCAGTTCCTAAAATTGGATACGTAATTAAGTAGATTACAAGAATAAATCTTTTCAAGTAAATCCCTATCTAAACAACTGTATAGAGTGCATCAACTAATTGGTTAGAAGTTTTATACAGTTCTCTTAGTTCATGTTGTTTGTTACATAAAAATGCATAACCCAAGCCTTTATCTAAATCCCCGAAAGCTACTGTTCCTCCTATCCCAGCATGTCCAAACATTTTGTTGCTAAATCGAGGAGAAAAATTACCCATATTTGTCATCCTATTTCCCACTTCATAACCAAGTCCAAAGGTTATATCAGACCCAAAAAGAACAGAATCTGGTCCACTAGAAAAAGGGGTTATTGCTAGCTTTATAGTTTCAGGTTTCATTATTGTAAAGCCTTCTCTACTACAACCTGTGCTCAAAACCCCATATAACTTTGCTAGACTCTTAGCTGTACCATGTCCATTAGCAGAAGGTATTTCTGCCTTACGCCACTCTTCGCTATTAACATAATCTTCATTCTGAACATTACCTGATTCGAAAGCTATTAAGAAATGACCACTCTTTATTGAATCTTTCAAATTCTTTAGCTGTCTTGGCAGAATAAAATCAGGTACATATCTAATATATTCAAGAGGAGATTTTGTGTTCTGTTCTTGATTAAGAAGTAAAGTTTCAGCGCACCTCTCTATATCGTCTTTATCTAAACCTATTTTAAAATCTATGTTAAGAGGATCGGCTATTTCTTCTTTAAAATAATGACCCACGGTTCTTCCATCAATTCTTCTCAAGACTTCTCCAACAAGCCATCCATACGTCAAAGCATGATAACCTTGAGAAGAACCGGGTTTTATAAATGGCGTCTGTTTTTCTAATATTGCTATGAATTTATCCCAATCTCTCCATTGATTGGTAGGCAAACCTTCTTGAAAACCAAACATACCAGCTCTATGACAAAGTAAATCGCTTACTTTTGTATCTTCCTTTCCATTGCATCCATACTCAGGCCAATAATGAGATACTTTTTTTTCTACATCTAACAGACCCTCATCAATTAATTTAGCAATACAAGTAGCAGTTACCCCTTTGGTGGTGGAAAAAACATTTACTATACTGTCTTCCTTCCAAGTCTCTGTTGTTGAAGCGTCTAGATAGCCTCCCCATAAATTTACTACCATTTCTCCTTGATATTCAATTGCAACAGATGCCCCTACCTCATATTCTTCCCTTAATGAAGTAGAAAAAGCCTCACCAACCTTTTCAAATCTGGGGTCACAATATCCTGAAATCATTGATTCTCTCATTTTTCTTCTTTATTAAGTCGGAACATTAACTAAAAAATTCTAAAAAAAAACCTATAAGGGACCCTAAAACAAATATATAAATAGGGGGCAAGCTGATATATAAACCTAAGATTCTTTTTTCTGCTTTCTGGTAATACCCATAAGCATAAATCAATCTTCCTATTGGCCATAAAAGCCCTATTACTGAGGCCCAAATAGGATCAACAGCAAACGAAAATAACCAGAGGCCCGGAAGAAAAATGACTAAATGTTCAAGTGTATTCTGATGAGCTCTTACTTGTCTGACATAATCCTCAGGTCCGTCATGAGAAGGTGCTGGTATTTTGTGCTTTTGCCTTGCCATTCCAGCTTTGAACAAGGTTAAGTAATAAACTAGTAAAGCTAATGTGCTCAGAATTGCTGGATATATAAAATTTTCCATTTCCTCTCCTTTTATATTACCGATATTTCTTCTTTCTTTCAGGCTTCACTGTACTACAAAATCAATGGCAAGAAAGATCGTATTTTTTTAATCTGTAATAATTGTAAGGCAAAGGGGTAAGGAAACCTGCAATTAGCATTATAGGAATAACCCACAACACTAAAACACCTCCAGCTAGTATCACATCTACTGTATTCATAGTTATTTCCATCGCAATCATAGAGATAAACGACATCCCCATCGCTGTACTGAAAGCTTCTCGCAAATTCATCTGACGAGATAATATAAAGGTCTCAAGGATAATAGAAGTAATCAATCCATTAAGAATTGCCAGGCTCATTATTGCCAACATAGGAAAAGGAATCTGCGAAATTTGAAAAAAAAGAATAGTTCCAAAATCTCCTATAGAACAACCCAGAAGACACCATAAAGTATTCACGGAAGCTTGCTTCCAAGTAGATCTACATGTCCAAGAAATTAACTCTTCACTTTCCATGATCAGACTTACTCTTCATGAAAAGGCTCTCTAGTTTTTTCATTTGATCGATGTCTAGTTTTCCTTTCTCTTCTGCCTTAAGACACTCTTCTAATTCCTCTCTATTTTTGATTCCTAGAATCACAGAACTAACTTTTTCTACACTAAGTGCATATCTATGAGCTAAAGATGCGGGTGATTCATTCCACTCTTTAGAAAGGATTCTAAAGGGTAATGCCCTTTTATAATCATCAAAATCTGCTTTATCCATTCCTGAAGGATGAGGTTCTCTATCCATAGCCGAAGTGAGTGCTCCTGCTTGAACAGCTCTAATTCCTAAAATTGGTACTTCTTTTTTTTGGCATTCTTGTAAAACACTATTTGGATCTGATTCGTTACTAATATATCCAATAGCTCCAACAGAATTTAAGACATTAACTGCACATTGCATAGCTTCAGGTGGTTTTTCGTAGTTTATAGCTTTTATAAGAGCAGCTTCCTGTCCTAAACCTATACCCCAATGATCAATTTTTCCTTCTTTCTTTAACATCTCGAAAGCTG
>CAZMZZ010000015.1:0-34981 GCA_964571215.1 uncultured Gammaproteobacteria bacterium | reverse complement strand
CATTTACAGCATCTAACCTACCACCTAATCCAACTTCAAGAATAACTACATCTAGATTGGAAAGAGAAAAAAGATGTAAAGCAGCTAGAGTAGAAAATTCAAAGTAGGTAAGGGGGATAGACTTTCTTGATTTTTCGACTTCTGCAAAGCTATAAAGGATTTTTTGATCAGAGCTATTTTCTCCATTAATCCTAATTCTTTCATTAAAACAGAAAAGATGTGGAGAGGTATAGGTACCTACTTTTTTCCCTTGTTTCTGAAGAAGATTACTTAAATATTCTACCGTGGAACCCTTTCCGTTAGTTCCTCCAATAACTACAACTCTTCCTGCTAAAGAATAATTAATTAATTTATTGTATACAGGCTTTATTCTCTCTAACCCTAAATCCCATTCTTTAGGATTTAGAGTTTCAATGTAGCTTATCCAGCTTTCTAAAGATTCACTTGGCATCCCAATAAATAAAGCTTAACTATACTCAAGTTTTGAAAGCAAACGATGTATGGTTGGCCTGAGCTCTTTCCTATGTACTATCATGTCAATAGCGCCGTGCTCTAAGAGAAATTCACTTCTTTGAAAGCCATCTGGTAAAGAAACATTAAGGGTTTGTTCAATTACTCTTGGGCCTGTAAAACCTACTAAAGCTTTAGGTTCAGCAATGTTAATATCACCTAACATTGCTATGCTCGCTGCTACACCTCCATAAATAGGATCAATCATTACTGAAATATAAGGTAATTTAGCTTTACTCATTTTTTCTATGAAAGCGCTAGTTCTTGCCATTTGATATAAAGAAACTAATGACTCTTGCATACGGGCACCCCCACTTGTAGAAAAGCAAATAAAAGGTAATCTATTCTTTAGTGAATACTCAACTGCCTCTACAAACTTCTGCCCTACCATAGAACCCATAGAACCTCCCATAAATCTAAATTCAAAAGCTGCAGCAACAACAGGTAACTTAAGTAAAGATCCTTTGATCACTACTATAGCTTCTTTTTCACCACTTGTTGTCTCAGCTTCAGAAAGTCTAGTTTTATATTTTTTAGTGTCTTTAAATTTGAGCCAATCAAAACCAGACTTATTCGAAGATATTTCTTCTATATCTTCAGAATCGAGAAACATTTCTAATCTAGTCCTAGCTCCGATACGAATGTGATGATCACATTTAGTACAAACAAAAGAGTTAGCTTCTAATTCAGGAAAGTACAAAATAGAATTACAGGAATTACAATTCTTCCACAAACCTGCTGGTATGGATGATCTCTTTTTCTGACCTTTCTTTAAGAAAGAAGGTAATATTTTTTCAAACCAATTAGTCAATATCTTTACCTAAAGTGAAGAAACAAGTTCATTAAGTTTGCGAGATAAGTCTCCTTTTATCCTATTCTTTTTGCCTGAGATAATTTCGACTAAAGCACTACCGACAACCACACCATCTGCAACATTTTTTATTTTTCTTACCATAGCCCCACTCTTGATTCCAAATCCTATGGCTATAGGTAGATTAGTAGTTTCCTTTAGAGTTTTTATTTTTTCTTTTACATCCCTGGGGTCAAAGGAGGCTGCTCCAGTAATTCCCTTTAAAGAAATGTAATAAATATATCCTGAAGCTTTTAAACAAATCTTTTTAACTCTCTCTGGGTTTGTAGTAGGCGCAATTAAACGAATAATATCTATGTTATAAGATTTTGCAGCCTTGAAGAACTCACTGCTTTCTTCAAAAGGCATATCGACAAGAAGTAAGCCATCTACACCAACTTCAGTTGCCATAGCACAAAATTTACCTACACCCATTGCCTCAAAAGTATTGGTGTAGCCCATTAATATTATTGGGGTGTTATTATCTTTTTTTCTAAACTTTTTAACTATGTAAAACACTCTTTCAATAGTTACATCATTATCCAACGCTTTCTCATGAGCTGCTTGAATTAGAGGACCTTCTGACATAGGGTCAGAAAAGGCTACTCCTAATTCCAAAATATTTACCCCTTTAGCAGTCATTAGATGCATTAATGAAACAGTTGATTCTATATTTGGAACTCCTGCAACTAAGTAAGCAATTAGAGCTTGTTTTCCCTGTTCTTTTAAAGACGAAAAAGTTCTTTTAATCCTACTCATTACAGTTTAATTCCTTCAATATTTGCTACGGTATCTATATCTTTATCGCCTCTTCCTGAAATATTAACAACTATAACCTTATTTCTTTTCATCTTCGGTGCAATCTTCTTAACATAAGCTAAAGCATGAGAGGTCTCTAGTGCCGGCATAATACCCTCCACAAGAGTTAGCTCTTTAAAAGCTTTTAAAGCTTCATTGTCTTTAGCAACTACATATTGAGCTCTTCCTGAATCTTTTAACCATGAATGTTCAGGGCCAACACCCGGATAGTCTAATCCAGCTGATATGGAATGTGTTTCAAGTATTTGACCTTCTTTATTTTGCATAAGGTAGGTTCTCATTCCGTGTAGAACTCCTTCTGAACCAGCATTTAAAGGGGCTGCATGCTTCCCTGTACTTAATCCCAGGCCTCCAGCTTCAACTCCTATAAGAGTAACCTTCTTTTTATTTAAAAAAGGATAAAAAAGACCCATAGCATTAGACCCTCCTCCAACACATGCAACTAATACATCCGGATCCTTTTTAAATAGTTCCTTTGATTGGGTTTGTACTTCTCTTCCAACAACTGCATTAAAGTCTCTGACTATTTCAGGGTAAGGGTGAGGCCCTGCAACACTCCCAATAATATAGTAGGTGTTATCGATATTTGTAACCCAGTCTCTCATAGCCTCATTCATAGCATCTTTAAGGGTTTTGGTACCAGAGCTGACTGAAACTACTTTAGCGCCAAGTAATTTCATTCTGAATACATTTATTGACTGTCTTTTAATGTCTTCTTCGCCCATATAAACAACACACTCAAGACCATGACGTGCTGCTACTGTTGCAGTAGCAACACCATGTTGACCAGCACCCGTCTCAGCTATAATTCTTGTCTTTTTCATATGTTTAGCTAATAAAATCTGTCCTACAGTATTGTTTATCTTATGAGCTCCGGTGTGATTTAAATCCTCTCGTTTAAGGTATATATGAGCTCCTCCAAGTTTTTCACTCCATCGTTTTGCAAAATATAAAGGTGAGGGTCTCCCAACAAATTGCTTTAAATCTTTATCTATCTCTTTTTTGAAGTCTTTTTTATTTTTAATCTTGTAGTACTCTTTAGATAAATCTTCTAAAGCTGGCATTAGAGTTTCAGCGACAAACCTACCGCCATATTTACCAAAACGACCCTTTTTGTTAGGTAAACTATTCTTTTTAACCATTAAAATTTCTAACTTTTTCAATAAATTCTTTTATTTTCTCTGGATCTTTCTTGCCTGGAGATGACTCAACTCCTGTACTAACATCTACGCCAGCACACGAAACAGTCCTGAGAGCTTTTTCAATATTATCTGAGTTTAACCCACCAGCCAGGATGAAAGGAACCTTTAAATCTTCAGAAATTATGTCCCACTCAAATGACTTTCCTGTTCCACCCTTTAGGTTTTTATCTTTGGAATCTAGTAACAACATCTTTACTGAAGAGAAGTCCTTCGATAATTGTTTAAAGTTAGTGTGTGAATCAACCTGAATAGCTTTGATAAAACTCTTATTAAAAGAAGAACAAAAAGACAGATCTTCTGAACCATGGAACTGAAGGGTTGCTGAGGGAACTGCTTGAAGGCACTCTTGTACATATTCTTTGCTGGGATTTACAAAAACCATTACAGAAATCACTTCCTTTGGAATTGATTTAGAGATGCTGGTAGCTTCATTTAATGGGATAAACCTAGAACTGTCTTCATACATCATAAATCCAACTGCATCTGCTCCTAAAGAGGATGCTGTGTACGCGTCTTCTAAATTAGTAATACCACAAATCTTTATAAATATTTTCTTCATATTATAAAGTTTATCAGAATATACCTAAGTTAAAGCTTAGATAGATTGTTGTTTTGAACAGGTACACTAAACTTTCTTGGATAGGAAGGTCCCAAAAAATATAACCCAGATGAGGCTGCTGTTTTTCCTGCTAATCTTCTATCTTTCGCTTCTAAAATTTTTTTTACATCAGAATAAAGTATGTCATGTTTACCAACCATTAGTAATGTACCTATAATAATCCTAACCATATGTAGAAGAAATGCATTTGCAGTAATGTCTATTAGAACTATCTCTTTATCTGCATTAAAAGCAATTTTTTGTATTTGTCTAAAAGGAGATTTAGACTGACAAGAACTCCCTCTAAAGGAACTGAAATCATGTTCTCCTATAAGGAATTTAGAAGATCTTTTCATAGCAGCAACATCTAGTTTGTTTTTTATCCAAAGAGTTCTATCCTTCGATAGTGCAGAAGGTAATTTAGAAAGCCTTAAGATGTATCGATAAGATCTTGAAATTGCAGAAAACCGTGCATGAAATTCTTCATTTACCTCTTTTGCCCATAAAATTCTTATATCTTTATTTAATAAGGAATTTCCACCATTAACCCACGATCCTATGTCTCTAGATTTATCAGTATCAAAATGTATTACTTGGCAATAAGCATGTACCCCTGTGTCTGTCCTTCCACTACAAACAGTGTTAATTTTTTTGTCAGCAATTTTTGTAAGTGCCTTTTCTATCTGTCCTTGGATTGTCAAAGAGGTATTTTTTTGTTTTTGAAAGCCTTTATATTTTGTTCCATCATACTCTAGACCAATCACTATTCTTTTTTTCTTTTCATTAGTTACCATCTTCTTTTATCCTAGAAAGTAAAAGTTTTATCTCTTTCTTCTGTTTATCTGATAAATTTTCTTGAGCAAGAGTTTCCTTTAAATATTTTGAAGCTTGTTCAAACTTCCCCATTTCTATGTAGCTTCGAGATAAGTTAATTTTAGCTTCAGTAGGTTGGCCAATATCTTCGAAATCTGAGGTCGGGGTCCTATTTTGCTCTGAGGTTCTCTCTCTGCGAATAAAAATAATAAAAAGACAAAATAGACTTAATCCAAATAGTAAACCTGTAGGTCCTGATAAATGAAAACCAAAGAGATTAAAAAAACTTTCTTCTATAAAAGTAATATTTAGAAAGTCCATATTTTAATTAAAAAGGATTTCAGCAATCTGAATACTGTTCAAGGCAGCCCCCTTTCTCAAATTATCAGCAACTACCCAAAGGTTTAGTCTATTCTTATTTGAAATATCCATTCTAACTCTGCATACGTATACAGAGTTTTTTCCGTCTGCCTCTAAAGCGGTTATATAACTTCCTGTTCCCTCGCCATCTAAGAACTTAACACCCTTGGCTTTTCGTAAGCCTTCTTTAGCAATATCAATATTAATATCTTCCTTAGTCTCAATATGAATAGATTCAGAGTGTCCATTTAAAACCGGGACTCTCACACAAGTTGCTGCAATTTCTATATTCGAATCAAGTATCTTACGTGTTTCCCAAACTATTTTCATCTCTTCAAAAGTATAGGCGTTTTCTTGAAAATCATCACAATGAGGCAAGACATTAAATGCTATTTGTTTATCGTAAATATTTGAAGAAATCTTTTCTCTTTCTTTGCTTTGCGAAATTTGAAGCTCTAGCTCTTCCTGGGCTAATTTTCCAGTTCCAGAAACTGCCTGAAAAGTAGTTACATCTATTCTCTTTATTGTAAATAAATCGTGTAATGGTTTTAGGGCTACTAACATCTGAATTGTTGAACAATTAGGATTAGCTACTATTCCAGGAATTTCGTAATTCAATAAAGACTGAGAATTAACCTCTGGAATTATTAAAGGAATATTTTCATCTCTTCTGAAACATGACGAATTATCTACAACAAAACAACCCTTTTGTACTGCTAGAGGTGCATATTGTTTAGCAATTTCTGACCCAGCTGAAAAAAAAGCTAATTGAACTTGTGAGAAATCGAAATCTTGTAGAGCCGTTACGGCATGAACTGAATTCCTAAAAGTTATTTTTTTTCCTGATGATTTTTTGCTTGCTACTAAGTGTATTTTAGAATCTAGAAAATGTTCTGATTCAAGCAGGTCAAGAAAAGTCTTACCTACAAGTCCTGTAGCTCCTACTATAGCAATACCATTTGCTTTACTCATAACATTGACTCTATTTGTGATAAAACTGCTTGTCCCATTTCTTTAGTTCCTATTACCAAGTCATCTCTTTCTGCTATATCCTTAGTTCTTTTACCAGCTGAAAGGACTGATTCCACTGAACTCTCTATTATCGAAGCAACATCTTCCCTTTCAAAGGTATATCGCATCATCATAGCAACAGATAAAATAGACGCTAAAGGGTTTGCTAAGTCTTTTCCTGCAATGTCAGGTGCTGAACCATGTACAGGCTCATAAAGACCCTTTTTTGTCTCATTAAGTGAAGCTGAGGGCAACATACCTATAGAGCCTGTAAGAATAGCCGCAATATCAGAAAGAATATCTCCAAATAAGTTTTCAGTAACTATTACATCAAATTGCTTTGGCTCTCTTACAAGTTGCATGGCAGCATTATCTACTAATTGATGACTCAACTTTACATCTGGATATTCTTTAGAAAGATCAGATATTATTTCTCTCCAAAAAGAACTGACCTCCAATACATTAGCCTTATCAACTGAACAAAGCTTTCTATTTCTCTTTCTAGCGGCTTCAAATGCTACCCTTCCTATCCTGATAACCTCTTCTTTATTGTATCTCATAGTATTTAGGGCTTCTTCAGAGTTTTCAATCTTTCCTCTTGGCTCTCCGAAATAAATTCCTCCAGTCAATTCACGAACTATAAGTAAATCTAGATCAGTTACCTTTTCTTCTTTTAGGGAAGATGCTGACACCAATTCTTTGGATAGGATTGCTGGTCTTAAATTAGCAAAAAAATTAAACTCTGATCTTATACCCAGCAAACCCTTTTCTGGTCTTTTATCTGAAGGAAGACTATCCCATGACGGACCTCCTACAGCTCCTAAAAGTATTGCTTCGCTTTCTTTAGCTATATCTAAAGTTGCTTTTGGAAGAGGGTCTCCAGTTTCTTCATAAGCTATTCCGCCTATCAGACCCTCAGATATTCTTATATCTAGAGAAAATTTCTTGTCTAATAAATCTAAAAGCTCCCTGGCAACTAAACTAACCTCAGGGCCTATACCATCACCACCCAAAATAAGAACTTGTTTCTTTCTTGAGTTCATTTAAAAATCCAAGGGGTTAATTCTTTACTGCTTATTTCATAGTCTTTAATATTTTCTGTATATTTTAGACTTAAACCTATTTCATCCAGTCCTTCTAAAATACAAGATTTCCTGAAAGCATCAATTTCAAATTTGAATATTACTGATTCATTTTTATCTAGAATCACTTGATTTATTAGATCTATGTGAATATTTTCTACTCTTTCACTCAAAAGGAAGAGTTTGTTCAATGAATCTCTAGATAGAGTAATGGCGAGCAGACCATTTTTGAAACAATTGTTATAAAAAATATCTGCAAAACTCTCAGCAATAACACATCTAATACCATAATCTTGCAAAGCCCATACTGCATGCTCTCTGCTTGACCCACACCCAAAATTTTCTTTTGAAATTAAGATTTCAGAACCTTCATATTTTGTGTCGTTTAAAATAAAATCTGGGTTTAACTTCCTACTAGAATTGTCCTGGCCTGGGAACCCTGAGTCTAAATATCTCCAAGAGTCAAATAAATTAACACCAAATCCCGTTTTCTTTATAGATTTGAGAAACTGCTTTGGTATTATTTGGTCAGTATCTACGTTAGATCTATCTAAAGGGATCATTTTTGCAGAATGTATTGTGTACTCATTCATATTATTAGCTCACAATATCCCTAACATCTACAAAATGACCTTTTAAAGCAGAAGCTGCAGCTGTTGCAGGGCTAACTAAATGAGTTCTACCCTTGTAGCCCTGTCTTCCTTCAAAATTTCTGTTTGATGTAGAAGCACAATGATCACCATCATCAAGCTGATCAGGGTTCATTCCGAGACACATGGAGCACCCTGGGGCTCTCCACTCAAACCCTGCTTCTATAAAAATTTTGTCTAAGCCTTCTTTTACTGCTGCTTTAGAAACTAAGCCAGAACCAGGGACAACAATAGCTCTTTTTAGGTCTTTACTAATTTTATTTCCTTTTACAATTTCTGCAGCTACTCTTAAGTCCTCTAATCTTGAATTTGTGCATGAACCTATGAAAATTTGATCTAATTTTATATCTTGTGGTTTCATTCCAGTTTTAAGACCCATATAATCAAGAGCTCTAGACTCAGAACTGGACTTAGGTTCTGGAATTGTTGAATCTATATCGATAACCATCTCTGGAGAAGTACCCCAAGAAATTTGGGGTTTTAATTCACATGCATCAATTTCTATAACTTTATCAAAATGAGCATTATTATCACTCTTAAGGTTTTTCCATTGACTTACTGCTTTATCCCAATCAGCTCCTCTTGGGGAGTAAGGTTTGCCTTTTACATAATCTAAAGTTACATCATCGAAAGCAACCATTCCTGTTCTTGCTCCAGCTTCTATAGCCATATTACATACAGTCATTCTTTCTTCTATGGACATAGACCTAATAGCTTCGCCTGAATACTCTATTGCAAAACCTGTGGCACCTGCTGTACCAATTTTTGAAATTACGCTAAGAGTGAGATCTTTTGCATAAACCCCTTTTTCGGGAAGTCCATTAATCTCAACTTTCATATTTTTTTGTTTGATAGCTACTAAACATTGTGTAGCAAGAACATGCTCTACTTCAGAAGTTCCTATTCCCATTGCTAAGGCTCCTAAAGCTCCATGCGTAGAAGTATGTGAATCACCGCATACTACTGTCATGCCAGGCAAAGTTATACCCTGCTCAGGGCCTACAACATGAACAATCCCTTGTCTCTGATCAGTTATATCGAATTGTTCAATATCGAATTCTTTACAATTATCATCTAATGTAGTTACTTGTAATCTTGATACTTCATCTGTTATACCCTCTATACCTAATTCTCTGTCTGTAGTTGGTATGTTGTGATCTGGGGTAGCCTTGTTTGAAGATGCTCTCCAGATCTTTCTGCCTGAAAGTCTCAATCCCTCAAAGGCTTGGGGAGAAGTAACCTCATGAACTAAATGCCTATCTATGTAGAGCAGATAGGTCCCATCTTCTCTCTGAACAACTTCATGGAGATCCCATAACTTATCGTAGAGAGTTCTAGACATACAACTTATTCTTCTGATGAAGAAATCTCGGGTACCGTGGAATTAACATCAGCGTTTTGACCTCTATTCCGTAACAGATGGTCAATTAAAACTAATGCAATCATTGATTCTGCAATTGGAACAGCTCTTATCCCAACACAAGGGTCGTGACGACCAGAAACTTTGATCTTGGCTGATTTTCCTGCTTTATCTACAGTTTCTCCTTCCTTAGATATGCTTGAAGTGGGCTTTAAAGCTAAGCTTGTAATTAAATCTTGTCCTGTAGATATTCCTCCAGAAGTTCCTCCAGAAAAGTTAGATTTAAATCCTTTTGGAGAAATTTCATCTCTACTTTCAGACCCTTTGGTCTCAACTACAGAAAATCCAGCTCCTAATTCAACTCCTTTAACAGCATTGATTCCCATAAGAGCCTTAGCAATTTCAGCATCCAGCTTATCAAATACAGGTTCACCTAAACCTGGGGGAATATTGTTAGCACTTACAGTTATTTTTGCTCCAATTGAATCTCCTTCTGTACGTAAACTTTCAATTAACTCTTCGATCTTGGGAACCATATTTTTATCAGGGCAAAAGAAGGGGTTATTATCTATTTCTTTAAAATCAACTATTCCGGGCTTAAGATTTCCTATTTGGCTTAAATAACCCTTTATTTCTATTCCGTAATTTTCTTCTAAATACTTCCTAGCCACAGAACCTGCTGCAACTCTCATGGTTGTTTCTCTAGCTGACGCTCTTCCACCTCCCCTGTGGTCTCTAACTCCATATTTTTTGATATAAGAATAATCTGCATGAGAAGGCCTGAACACATCTTTTAACTTGTCATAGTCTTCAGATCTTTGATCTTGATTCCAAATTAGGAGACCAATTGGTGTCCCTGTGGTTTTCCCTTCAAAAACTCCTGATAAGATTTCTACCTTATCGGATTCTTTTCTTTGAGTAGTAAATTTAGAAGAACCCGGTTTTCTTTTATCTAAATAAAATTGTATATCTTTCTCAGTTAGCTCTATTCCAGGAGGGCATCCATCTATAATACAGCCCATAGCTATCCCATGACTCTCTCCAAATGTAGTCACATTAAAAAGCTTTCCTGTTGTATTTCCAGACATTTTCTTATATTAAGCTAATTTTGGGTTAGCGATTATAGGTTTTTTAGACTTTTTATATAGTTTAAACGAAAGAAAATTATTTTTTTACTATACTAATACCTTAAATAATGGATTAAAACTATGATAAAAGCTGTATTTTGGGACTTTGGAGGAGTCATCACTTCCAGCCCCTTTGATTCTTTTAATGTTTTTGAAGAATCACAAAATTTGCCTAAAGATATAATTAGAAAGATTAATTCAACTAATCCAGATAATAATGCCTGGGCTAAATTAGAAAGGAGTGAAATTGATCAAGAAACATTTGATTCTTTATTCGAACTTGAAAGTCAAGAGTTTGGTTTTTCTATTAGGGGTAAACAAGTCTTAACTCTACTAAAAGGACAAATTAGACCTGAAATGGTTAAAGCTCTAAAAAAAATAAAGAATAAGCTTGTCCAAGGATGTTTAACAAACAATATACAATCTACTAATAATCAAGAGATACAAAAGGAAAACACTTCTACCTCAATATCTCATCAAGAAATAATGGGGCTTTTCGACTTTGTGTTTGAATCTAGTAAAGAGAATGTTAGAAAACCAGACCCTAGATTTTATGAATTAGCTTGTGATAGAGGAAAAGTTAATCCAAGAGAGGTTGTTTTCCTAGACGATTTAGGGATTAACTTAAAACCAGCTAGAGTATTGGGTATGAAAACAATTAAAGTTATCAAAGCAGATTTAGCTTTGAGAGAATTACAAGGCTTGATAGATTTTCCAATCTTATGAAAAGATTCCTTGTATTTTTTTTATGTTTAGTCGGTTTGCAGTTCCTTGGTGCAGATTTTAAAGAAGATGCTCTAATAAAAGCTGAAGATTATAAGGCTACTATTACTAGGGATATTTGGGGAGTACCTCATATTGAAGGCAAAAGAGATTCCGATGTTGCATTTGGTTTGGCCTATGCACACGCAGAAGATGATATAAAAAACTTTATGTCCAGTCTATCTCTTTATAGAGCAGAAATGGGAATAAAAGAAGGTTTTAATGGAGCTATAACTGACTATCTTATTAAAGCTCTTTCTATCAGAGAACATGTAGTTGAAAGGTATCAAAAAGACCTATCATTAGAAGTTAGACAAGTTATTGAAGCATATGTTAACGGACTAAATTATTGGGCAGCTTTAAATTCTGATAATCCTTATATAAAAGAGTTTCCCGTAACCAAGGAAGATATTGTTGTGGGTTTCTCTCTCCAAAATCTTTTCTTTTCAGGAGTTGTGAATTCAATAGAAAAATTACAGAAAGGTAAAGAAATTACGAATAAGAAAATTGCAAAATCTCGATCAAACTTGTTTGGGTGGGAAAAATTAGTTTTGGGTTCTAATGCATTCTCTGCAAACCCAATAAAAACTGGAGATGGAAGTACTCGTTTGATGATAAATTCCCATCAACCTTTGGAAGGTCCCGTGGCCTGGTATGAAGCTCATGTAAAAAGCGAACAGGGCTGGAACATGATGGGAGGTGTCTTTCCGGGTTCACCTTTTATTTTAGTTGGGTTCAATGAAAATATAGGATGGGGATTTACTGTTAACAAACCAGATCTTTCTGATGCCTATTCGCTAAAAATAAATCCAAATAATGAAGACCAATATTGGCTAGACGGTAAGTGGGTTTACTTTGAAAAAAAGATCTTTAAATTACCAATTAAATTATGGGGTCCTTTTTGGTGGACATTCAAAAGAGAAGCTAAATACTCAGCTCACGGTCCAGTTTTAGAAACTGATCATGGACTTTATGCTATTAGATTCAGTGGAATGGAAGATATAAGACAAGTAGAACAATGGTTTAGATTAAATAAGGCAAAAAATAAGTCTGAATGGTTAGATGCGATGCGAATAAGAGCAATAGTTTCCTTTAATGTTGTGTATGCAGATAAAGATTCTAATATAATTTTTTTACATAATTCTTCTTCTCCAGATAGAGAAGAAGGTATCGACTGGATAAGTCCTGTAGATGGTACACAATCTTCTCTAATTTGGGATGATCTTCTTCCGCTAGATGAAATCCCATTAATCATTAATCCAGAATCTGGATGGTTGATTAGCACAAATCAAGATCCTTTCAAAGTTACTTCCCAGGATAGTAACCTTTCTCCTGCAAACTACTCACCAACATTAGGACTACAAACTAGAATGACAAATAGGGCAAATAGAGGCTTAGAACTATTCTCTGAAACTAAATTTATATCCGAACAAGATTTTAAAAAAATTAAATTTGATAATGCCTATTCTTATAACTCAAGAGCGTATAAATATCTTAAAGAAATTTTTAATATAGACTTTCAAGATAAGCAGTTAATTGAAGGAAAAAAGATATTAATAGATTGGGACCTAAAAACAAACTTTAACAATAGATCGGCAGCCTTAGGAGTCTGCGTAATTAGCCCTGAGTGGTTAGCTGAACAGGAACAAAAACCTCCTCCTTCCGTACTAATGGTATTCCAAGGATGCGTAAAAGACTTAATAAAGCATTATGGTCGACTTGATCCTCTATGGTCTGAAAGAAACTTTTTAGTCAGAGGGGACAAAAAGATTTCTGTACAGGGAGGTCCTGATACTTTGAGAGCTATTTATGGAAGAGAGCAAGAAGGAGGCTATTTAAAAGCTGAAGGGGGAGATGGTTTATATATCTACCTAGAATGGGATAAAGATGGAAATTTAAAATCTGAAAGCGTTCATCAATATGGAAGTGCTACTCAAAATAGATCTTCTCCTCATTATGATGACCAAATGAGTTTATATGCTGCAGAAAAAATGAAAGATACTTTTTATAGTTCCTTTCGAGAACCCGAAAATATAGAAAGCCAGATTAATATTCCTTTTTGACAAAAAATATAACTTCTCATAATCTTTCAACCAAGGAATCTAGAACTAAGGAAAAGATTGTCTTTTTTGATTCAAAAAAGCTAGTTTTGCTCTATAACAGCTTTTTTAAAAGCAGGACGATCCATTAATCTTTGAACATAACTTTTGATGTTAGGCATTTCATCAGATACACAGCCTAGATTGTTGCTCATAAAACAAGCATGTCCCAACATTGTATCTGCTGCTGTAAAATCCCCAACTAGATAATCCTTACCTTCTAGATTTTCTTCTACAGGTTTAAGAGCATTTGTTAGAAGTCGTTGGGCTTGACCCAATACAGTTTCATCTCTCCTTTCAGGAGGTAAAAGTATAGTGTGTACCACAATAGTATTCATTGGAGGCATAACCATTCCCTCGCAATAATGAAACCATTGAAGGTATTTTGGAAAGCTTTCATCTTCTGAACTAGGTTTTAAACCTCCATTCTTATGCCTCTCAAGGATATAATCAATAATTGCTCCAGATTCCCAGATTTGGATATCTCCATCTTCCAATACAGGGACCCTACCAAGCGGATGTCTAGCTCTGTGTTCGTCTGATTTAAGGTCTTTTGGATGAAAATCCATTCTATTCAATTCATATTCAAGTCCCAACTCTTCTAAAAGCCACAGAACCCTCCCAGCTCTAGAACTAGGTGCAAAGTGTAATTTCAACATAATTTCTCCTAAAAAATTAGTCAGGAATAAATAAATCCATAAATTCTATAATTGAAGTAGATCTTAGTTTATTCTCATCAAGACATAATTTTAGAATAACTTCTGACCTTGATGAAGAAAATATAGTGTTCAAGTTATTTTTAAATTTATCTATTAAAACAGGTATACCCTCATCTCTTCTTCTGCGATGTCCTAAAGGATATTCAACTTCAATTTTTTCTGTAGAGCTTCCATCTTTAAAAAACACTTGTATGGCATTTGCTATTGATCTCTTGTCTGCTTCGAGATACTCTTTTGTGTAACGTTTATCTTCTTCAATAATCATTTTTTCTCTTAGAGTATCTATTCTATTGTCAGAAGCTACATTGTCTTCGTAATCCTCAGCAACTAAACCTCCTTTAAGCAACCCTATAGCTGTCATATATTGTAAACAATGATCCCTGTCTGCAGGATTATTTAGCTTTCCTTCTTTGCTGATAATCCTGATTGCAGATTCATGTGTAGTAATAATTATTTTATCAATATCCTCTAACCTGTTTTTAATCTGCTCATGAATCGAGACAGCAGCTTCAACTGCTGTTTGTGCATGAAACTCAGCTGGATAAGATATTTTAAATAAGACATTTTCCATTACATAAGACGCAAATTCTTGATCTAAAATTAACTCTTTCTCTTTAAACAAAACATCTTGAAAACCCCAAACTGGAGCGGTAATAGCGCTGGGATAACCTATTTGTCCTTTCATAGTCAATAATACCAATTGAAGTGCTCTACTAGTAGCATCACCTGCTGCCCATGATTTCCTTGGTCCAGCATTTGGAGCATGTCTATAAGTTCTTAAACTTTGACCATCTACAAATGCCTGTGAAAGAGCATCAATAGTTTGATCCCTAGAAAGACCAAAGAGAGAAGAGATAACTGCTGTGGAAGCAATTTTAACTAACACAACATGATCTAACCCTACCCTATTAAAACTATTTTCAAGAGCTAAGATACCCTGAATCTCATGGGCTTTTATCATGCTTAATAAAACATCATTTATTGTAAGAGGAGATTTACCTAAATTTAAATTCTTTTGAGAAATAAAATCAGCTGCGGCTAATATTCCTCCAAGATTGTCAGAAGGGTGACCCCATTCTGCAGCCAACCAAGTATCATTAAAATCTAACCACCTTATTATGGCCCCAATATCCCAAGCACCTTTAATTGGATCAAGAATAAATTTTGTTCCTGGGACTCTTACACCTCCAGGAACTTCGGTTCCATCTACATAAGGACCTAATAAATCTGTGCAATCGGAAAAAGTTAGTGCAAGTAAACCGCAGCCCAACGTATCCATTAAACAATAACGAGCAGTAGAAAAAGCCTCTTCACTATCTATTTTAGCGTTTAAAGAATAATCAGCTATCTTCTGCAATACTTCATCTGCATCAGGTCTAACGTTTAAATCAACGTTTCCACTCATAAATATCCTTTTTTTTAATGAAAATTAGCGATCAGACATATCAATCCATTTAGAATTGTCTGGACCAGTATATTCCTCGGAGGGTCGAATAATACGATTATCTGCTCTTTGTTCCATAACATTAGATGCCCACCCAGAAGTTCTACCTATAACAAATAATGGAGTAAAAATAGGTGTTGGTATGCCTAAATAATGATAAGCAGAAGCCATATAAAAATCTGTATTAGCAAACAACCCTTTTTCTTCATCCATTACTTTTTCAACTTCTTCAGACACTTCATATAAAAGAGTATTGTTTCTAGTTTCACCTAATTGTTTAGATAAAGATTTGATAATTTTATTTCTTGGATCTTCGTTAGTGTAAACAGCATGACCAAAACCCATAATCTTTTCTTTGTTAAGTAACATCTCCTTAATTCTCTTATTAGCTTCTTCACGAGAGTTAAATTTCTCTATCATTTCCATAGCAGCTTCATTAGCGCCACCGTGTAGAGGTCCTCTTAAAGTGCCAATTGCTCCAGTTATGCATGAATGCATATCTGAGAGAGTTGAAGCACAAATTCTCCCAGTAAAAGTAGAAGCATTAAATCCATGTTCAGCATAAAGAATTAAAGAAATATCCAGAACTCGGGCATCCTCTTCTGATGGTTCTTTCCCTGTCAATAGAGATAAAAACTGACCTCCCATCGTTTCATGGTCAGTTTGAGTTTCAACTCTTTTACCTTCATGAGAAAAACGATACCAATAAGTAACAATAGAAGGAAATGCTGCTAAGATTCTATCCGCGGTTTCATTTTGATTAGAGAAATCTCCTTCTGGTTCTAAATTACCCAACATAGAACAGCCCGTTCTCATTACATCCATGGGATGAGCGTTCTGTGGAATTTTCTCCAAAACATCTTTTAACTCTTTTGGAAGAGCCCGATAAGTCTTAAGCTTAGCAGAATAACTATCGAACTCAGATTGATTTGGAAGCTTTCCATACAAAAGCATGTAGGCAACCTCTTCAAAAGTTGCTTTTTCTGAAAGTTCTTCAATAGCATAACCTCTATAAGTTAAGCCTTTACCTTCCTTTCCTACCGTAGACAGTGCTGTGTGACCAGCAACTTGCCCTCTTAATCCTGCTCCTTCCAATTTTTTTTCTGCCATAACCTCGCCCCTAATCTAACTATTGAATAAGTTGTCTAACTTCTCCTCGTACGAATGATAATCGAGTAATTCATAAAGTTCATCCCTAGTTTGCATTTTATCTAAGATATCTTTTTGAGTCCCTTTCTGATGAATCTCCTTATAAACTTCCTGAGCAACCTTACTCATCGCCCTAAAAGCAGAAAGAGGATAAAGAATAATATCAATCCCCACTTCCTCTAGTTCTTGTTTGTTAAAGAGAGGGGTTTTCCCAAATTCTGTAATATTAGCAAGAATGGGGACCTTAAGTGCCTCTCTAAAACTCTTGTACTGAGAAATGTCTATAACAGCTTCAGCAAAAATGGCATCCGCGCCTGCATCCTGGTAAGCGATAGCTCTATCTAAAGCAGAATCTAACCCTTCACTCGCTATGGAATCGGTCCTTGCCATAATTTGAAAATCTGAATCAGTCTTAGCATCTACTGCTGCTTTTATTCTATCTACCATCTCTTTTAGACTTACTAGTTCTTTATTTGGTCTATGACCACACCTTTTTTGAGCTACCTGGTCTTCAATATGTATACCCGCTGCTCCAACTGTGATCATGCTTTTAACCATTCTAGAAATATTAAAAGCTCCACCCCAACCTGTATCAGCATCAACTAATAAAGGTAATTCTGAAGAATTGGTTATTCTTTCAACATCAACCAAAACATCCTGGAGTGTTGTGATGCCTAAATCTGGTACCCCTAAACTTGATGCGGCCACTCCACCACCTGAGAGATATATTGCTTTGTGACCAGATTTCTCAGCTAGTATAGAAGTGTAAGCATTTATAGTGCCGACAACCTGCAGAGGATTATTATCTTTAATAGCCTTCTTAAAGATAGATCCTCTAGAAATATTGTTACTCATTTTCTAATTTTAACCTTTTTCTGGAATTTCTGATGCTTTTGAAAAGATGTTTTGTAGCTCTTTGTAAGTTTCAACTTCAGGAATTTCATGAAATTCTTCTTTTATATGAGAGGGAGCTCGAAAAAATACTCCTAAATCAGCTTGTTGTAACATTTGAATATCATTATATGAATCTCCAGAAGCAAAAACTCTATATTTTAAACTCTGTAAGGCTTTTACTACTTTCCTCTTATTATCCTTCTGACGGAGGTCATATCCTCTAATTTTGTTTTCTACTATTTTTAAACGGTGACAAATTATAGGGGGGGTTCCTAGCTTTTGAATTAAAGGCCAGGCTAATTGATAAAATGAATCTGAGACTATGGTCATTTGGTAATTATCTCTCAACCAATCAAGAAACTCTTTTGCACCAGAGAAAGGCTCCATCTTTCTTACTAACTGATTAATTTCATCTATAGAAATATTTAATTCATGTACTAACTCAATCCTCATATCCATGAGTTCAGAATAGTTCCTAACATCTTGTGTTGTTAGATTAAATTTATCTTCTCCTGTAAAAGTAGCAATTTCAGACCATATCTCTGGTACAAGAACACCCTCAAAATCTAAACAAACGTATTCCATAATTTTTAAAAAAGTTGACTATTAAAAGATTTTCTAAAATGTAGAAATGGAATTTTATATCAAAATTAATTGTTACGCTTTAATCTTACTACATGACCAGTAGGTACTTCTTCGCTCGCTAAATCACAGTTCTCTTTCTGATCATCAAAGAATATATCTGCATGATAAGCTTTTAGAAAGTTCACTTTTGGTAAGCCCCCTAAAAAAAGACACTCATCAATTCTTATATTCCATTCTCGAAGTGTAAGTATAACTCTTTCATGAGAAGGAGCTGATCTAGCTGTAACAAGTGCAATATGAATAGGACAATCTCCCTTTTTTAAAAATTTTCCTTGTAATTTATGAAGTTCAAATAAAAAAGGTTTAAACGGACCTCCTAGTAAAGTTTTCTTAGCCAAATTCTTTTCATTATTATCAAATGCTTCTAGACCTTGTTTTTCAAAAATCTCTTGAGATTCTTCTGAGAAAATTACTGCATCACCATCAAAAGCTACCTTTAAGAGATCATCTTCTTTTTTAGAAATATTTGGAGATATTATCCTTGCAGCAGCTACCCCGCTCTCTAAAGCTAATTGGCAATCTGCAATGTCAGTTGAAAGAAATAGATGTGCTCCAAAAGGTTTTGCATATTTATGGGGACTCTCTCCTCCACAAAAAGCAGCTTTTCTAATATCTAATTCATGATATTCAATAGAATTAAAAATTCTAAGCCCAGTATCAGCTGAATTACTGCTTAAAAGGATTACTTCTACACTTCTTTCCCCTTCAATCTTTTTATTTAATTCAAGTAGCTTTTTAACTAGAGGAAATGCTTGTCCGGGCTCTAGATGATCATTTTCTTTAGAGATTTGGTAATCTCTATACTTCTCTAAACCCTCATTTATAAATATTTCATGACTTTTATCAAGATTAAAAAGAGCCCTAGATGTAATACCAACTACTAACATAATTTTACTTGTTATATTATACTGTATATAATTACAGTATTACATTTTTGGAGAGAATATGAAAGAACTGACTCAAAGACAAGAACAGATTCTGGAATTAATAAAAAATAACCTTGAACTTAAAGGATTCCCACCAACTAGAGCTGATATTGCTAATACTTTTGGTTTCAAGTCGCCTAATGCAGCTGAGCAACACTTAAGGGCTTTAGAAAAAAAAGGAGTGATCTCTATCCTCTCAGGCGCTTCAAGGGGTATTGTTCTTAAAGAAAGTCATACACCTAAACATCTTAAAAATAATGAAATACCTATAATAGGTCTTGTTGCAGCAGGTCAACCGATGTTAGCTCTTGAACATGTAGAGAAAAAATTAAAAATTCCTGAAACAATGTTTAGAGATAATGCCGATTACTTACTAAGAGTAAAGGGGGATAGCATGATCGATCTTGGAATACACGAAGAGGACCTTATTGCAGTAAAAAAAGAAAAAGAATGCAAGATAGGTCAAATAATAGTAGCTAGAGTAAATGATGAAGTAACTGTTAAAACTTTCTCTAAAAATAAAGAAGGGAAAATTATCTTAAAAGCTGCTAATAAAAAATACTCTGATATCACATTAGATCCAAAAAAAGAAGATTTCTACTTGGAAGGCGTGTGCTTGGGAGTAATTAAGTCTTTTTAAATTATTGAAAAATACTTCTTTTGAGATCTAGTCTGGGTTTTTTTGTCTTAGTCTCTTTTTTTCTTTTATTTACTTAGTATGGATAAAGCTATTTCTTTATTTATATCTTTTATCTTTATATCTGAAGGTATTTCTGTCTTCAGTTCTCCATGTACTACATAGGCTTTCCATTTTTTATCCCTAGTTCTTTGTCTTCTTACACCAACAGGTCTTGAGTCATCCTCATCGTAGTAAATTATTGGAAAATTATTAACAGCCCAATCTATAGTTATTTCTTCTGTTTTTAAATCCTTTGGTACAGCTTTCCTAATAAGCTTATCGGTTTCTAGATAAGCACCAAATCTTCCTTGTTTTAATATTATTGGAAGACCGCTATTTGGGTCTATACCAAGCTCTTTTGAGTCTTCTTGTGTTATTCCTTTTCCAGCCAGGAGTTCAACTGCTCTATTCATACCCAAAGAAAAGATATCCTCATTAGAGGGGATATTTGCATATTGATATTTATCCTTTTCTTCCTTTTGAACTCTAACATAAGGTCCACGAGCATAACCTGCTTCTATAAGTTGTCCACTATCTGGGTGCATTCCTATTTTACGAGGTAACTTAAGCCATCTTAATGCTTCATCTAAAGTCATACTATCCAGCATATCGGCTGGAAAGGTTTGTCTTTTATTTCCTTCTTCACTCTCCATAGCTAAATAGAAACCTCCTCCTCTAGTTGAAGGTTTAATAAATACATCTGAACCAGTAGATGGATCCTTTCCAAGTGAATCTTTATTTAAAGCATTAATACTCTCTTGTTCTTTAGAAAGAAAAGGATTTCTCTTAAAATCACATCCGTTTTCATCAAATCTAGAGCAACCAACAAAAGGACCATATTTTGCACTATTCTTTAAAGTTAGATTTCCTTCGTTACATTTAGGGCAGTTGCTGCTCTCTCTAAAAAGCTGTTTAGAAAGAGATTGATTAAGGGTATCTAAAACTTCTCTATTTGAAAGGCCTTCAACTTTAACTAGATTTGGTTCTAAGCCAGACCAAAAGTTATCTAGAAGATTTTTCCAATCTAATTCGTCTCTTGCTATTAAATCTAAAGAATCTTCCATCTTCGCAGTAAAATCATACTGAAAATATTCTGAAAAATAATCTTCTAGAAAAGTTACTACCACCCTACCTCTGTCTGAGGGATCAAATTGTCTGTTCTGAATTGATGCGTACTCTCTTCTTTTGATGCTATTCATTATAGATGCATATGTAGATGGTCTTCCTATACCCTTCTCTTCAAGCTCCTTTATTAAACTTGCTTCAGTAAATCTAGGAGGTGGCTTAGTAAAATGTTGTTCTTTAGAAATAGATTCTATGATTAGATCATCTCCTTCTTTAATCTCTGAAGGAATAATAGATTCTCTCTCTTCTTCTTGGGTATCTTCTCCCTCTTCATAAACCTCAAGAAATCCATTAAAAATTATTTGGGTACCAGTTGATTTAAATACAACTTCTTTTGTATCTGAAGCAATGAGCACTTCTGTTTGTGTTAGTTGTGCACTTTCCATTTGACTTGAAACTGCTCTATTCCAAATAAGTTCATAAAGATTCTTTTCATTGATTTCTAGATCGGTATCTTTAGATAGTTTAAATACATCTGTTGGTCTAATAGCTTCATGTGCTTCTTGTACCTGTTTAGATTTACTCTTATAAACACGTAGCTCTTGGGGAAGAAAGTTATTACCATATTTTTCAACTATTACTTCTCTTATGAACTGAACTCCTTCAGGATCAATGATTGGGCTATCTGTCCTCATATAAGTAATTAAAGCTTTTTCATATAAAGATTGTGCTAAGCGCATAGTATTGTCAGCAGAAAATTTTAATTTACGGGCTGCTTCTTGTTGAAGTGTTGAAGTAATAAAAGGTGGCTTAGGGTTTCTTTTTTGGGGTTTCTTGTTTATTTCCGCAACATGTAATTTTTTTCCTTGAATATCTAAAACTATTTCTTTTGCCTCTTCTTCATTAGTGATATCAAATTTCTTTAATCTTTCCCCTTTATATTCACTAAGCTGAGATTTTAAGCTTTGACCTTTCCAATTAAGGTTTGACCTAATAGACCAATACTCTTTCTTTACAAAAGACTCTCTATCATCTTCTCTCTCACAAATTAACTTTAAGGCTACTGATTGAACTCTTCCAGCAGATTTCGCTCCAGGTAACCTTCTCCATAAAAGCGGAGAGATTTCAAATCCGACAACATAGTCCAAAACTCTCCTTGCTAAATAAGATTGGACTTTCTCATTATTAATTTCTCTTAGGTTGTCTAAAGATTCAGTAACTGCTTTCTTGGTTATTGAATTAAATACTGCTCTATATACTTTTAAAGAACCAAGAACCCCTTCCCTCTTTAGAACTTCACAAATATGCCACGCTATTGCTTCACCCTCTCTGTCAGGGTCAGTGGCCAGTATTAGCCTATCTGAGTTTTGCGCTAAAGAACTTATTTGATTGAGTTGAGTTTTACCTCTCTCATTTATTGCCCACTTGATATCTGACCAATCATTAGGTGAAACCGAACCTGGCTTATTTACTATATCCCTAACATGACCATAAGAAGCTATTACATCAAATGAATCTCCTAAATAGCCTTCTATTGTTTTTGCTTTTGCTGGTGATTCTACTATTACTAAATTTCTCATTTAAACAAATCCCTTTTTAGTATAAAGATTAGAACACCTAGTTTTGTCAAGAACTTTTCTTCTTTAAAGACTTTTTATTTTTTTAAGAAGTCTTCTTTTTCTTTCCACAAATCAGTTAACCATGCTTTAATTTTTTTCCTATATTCTGCGTCATTTGAATAGTCTCTATCAAAAAATTCCTCTGGTATTTCTTTTAACCTAGCACGTATTCTTATCTCTGACATTTCTCCACAAAGGAATGCCCAGAAAGTCCTTTTTTCTGATTGGTACACAATAGTAAAATCAATAAGATTTTTAATATAAGGCATTGTTGCCAAGGTTGTAGCTATACCCCCGGCTTTAGGGGCTAAAAGTTTGTGAAAATTTGAATTTTCCTCTTTTTGTTTTTTTTCAGAAAATCTTGTGCCTTCAGCAAAACTAAAGACTGTTCCTGGATATATTGACAAGTTTGCAAAAGATTTTTTCATGCTTTCTATATCCTTTCCTCTGAGCTCAGGATTTCTTCTTAGTTTCTCTTTTGAGTAACGTTTTAAGAACGGCATATTCATAGACCATCCAACAACCCAAACTATAGGTATCCACTTCAAAACATCCTTCATAAAGAATCTTAATAGGGGTATTCTCCTATTAGTTATATATTGAAGTACAAAGATATCAGCCCATGATTGATGATTAGAAGTTGCTACAAACCAATTAGTCTTGTCAAAAAAATCAAATCCTTCTATTTTAACCTTAGGTCTATGTAAAATATTAATCCATAAGTTATTGCAATAAATACAGCTTTCACCTATATGAATAAGAATCCCTGTGGTTAACCTTTTCCAGCTTGCTAAAGGAAAAATCAGTCTTACCAAACTTACTGCAAGTAAAATAGTAGACCAAAAGATCATATTTACTGCTAAAAAAAAGAAGGAACCAATTCCTACAAGAATTCTCAACATAAAACCTATAAATCTTCTTTAGACCTCTCCCAAAGCAAATCCATCTCTTCAAGGGTGGATTCTTTAAGGGATTTATTTTGCTCTCTTAATTTTGATTCTATATATCTGAATCTATTCTCAAACTTTATATTTCCTTTGCGTAAAGCTTCTTCAGCTTCTATATTTAGGTATCTAGCTAAATTTACTACAGACAGAAGGACATCTCCTAATTCTTCTTTTATATTTTCTTCTTTTGATTCTTTTATAGCGTTTTGTAACTCTTCTAATTCCTCTATAATCTTTTCAAAGTATCCTTCTGTGTTGTTCCAATCAAATCCAACATTTGCTGCTCTCCTTTGAATCTTTTGAGACTTCATAAGGGCAGGTAAATTCTTCGGTAGATCATCTAGTATACTTTCAAGCCTTTTTTTACTTCTCTCTTGAAGTTTAATTTCTTCCCATTTAAGTACTTGTTGTTCTTGGGTGTGACTTTGCTTTTCATTAAAAACATAAGGATGTCTTTCTATTAATTTATTTGAAATAGATTCTGTTACTTCTTTAAAAGAAAAAAGATCCTTCTCTAACGCTAATTGAGAATAAAAAACTACTTGTAGCAAAAGATCCCCTAATTCTTC
This sequence comes from uncultured Gammaproteobacteria bacterium, assembly GCA_964571215.1. Classification (GTDB taxonomy): domain Bacteria; phylum Pseudomonadota; class Gammaproteobacteria; order Magnimaribacterales; family Magnimaribacteraceae; genus CAJWPI01. The sequence continues at coordinate 11,082 of CAZMZZ010000015.1, read as the reverse complement.
TTTTAAAGATTCATAATCTTCTCTTTCTATCGCATCTACTACTTCATAGGCTTCCTCTAAAGTAAACATACTTAAACTCTGAAAATTCTGTTTTTTGTCCCACTCACACCCGCTCTTAGGGTCCCTAAGTTGTTGCATAATAAGCAGGAGATTTGTGAGGGCTATTCCTGCGGTATTCTTAGTATTCACTTAACACTGCATACCTATCTAAATGATAGTCTGAAGAACCAAACATCTGCTCTACAACTCTAGCTCTTTTAAGAAAGAAACCTATATCAAATTCATCTGTAACTCCAACTCCTCCATGCATCTGAACCGCTTCATTGCTGACTAGGTTTAACGTCTCTCCAGCTTTAAATTTAGCTAGGCTTGCATATCTTGATTTATCGTTTGAATTTTCATCTATTGCGTTAAGCGCTCCTTGTACTGATGACTTAGTAAGCTCCAATTCCGAGAACATTTGTGCTGCTCTATGTTGAAGAGCTTGAAAAGAACCTATGGGTTTCCCAAATTGCTTTCTATCTTTTAAATATTGAATAGTCTGATCGAATGCTTCCAATGCATTTCCTAGCATTTCTGCTGAAATTCCAATCTGAGCTCTTTCCAAAACATCTTCAATGATTCCGATAACATTCTCTTCTCCTAAACGATCTTCTTCATTCACCTTGACTTTATCAAAACTGATTTCGCAATAACTTCTGCTATCAACCATGTTAACCTTTTTTATTTTAACTCCAGGCTTTTTTGGGTCTATCAAATATAAAGATCTAGATAAATCTTCAGAGCTTTCTTTTTTAATTTCACTATTGCGTGCTACTACTATTAAGAGATTTGCTGATTGTCCATCTATAACAAAAGTCTTATTTCCTTCTAGAACTAAATTTTTTTCTTTTTTCATACAAGAAGTTGAGACATTAAGGGGGTCGTGTCTATTTCCTTCGTCTAAAGCTAAGGCTGTGATAAGTTTTCCTTCAGATATTTTTGGTAATAATTCTTTTTTTTGATTTTCATTACCTGCAAGTTGAATAAGACTTGCTCCTAATAATGCTGTACTTATTAGTGGTGAAGGTACCAGGTTTCTACCAGTTTCTTCTAGAACAGCCCCTAATCCAACCATTCCAAAATTAGAACCTCCGTATTCTTCATCAATTAAAATACCGGCCCAACCCAAGTCAGCCATTTTCTTCCACAGATCTTGGCTGTAGCCTTTATCTTCGCTTGAGTCTCTTAACTCTCTAAAATGAGATATAGGTGCATTCTTTTGGACAAACTCCCTTGCGGTATCCTTTAACAGTTGTTGTTCTTCGTTTAATGTTAATGCCATATCTTATTCCTAATCCTGAAAAAATTTATTCTGGAAGACCCAAAACTCTTTTGGAGATTACGTTTAGGTTAATTTCCGAAGTGCCTCCTTCTATAGAGTTAGCTTTTGAACGAAGCCATTCTCTCGTAATAGCTAGTTCTTCTGGAGAAAAAGGCCCTCCTTCCCATCCCAAACCCTTAAAACCCATAGCTTCTAACATAATTTCATATCTAAGTTTATTTTGTTCAGTACCATAATATTTACCCATTGAAGCTGTTGCACTTGGTCCCCCTGATTTCATCTCTTCACCCATTCTTTGAAGGGTTAAACTAAAGGCTCTAGAGTTAATATCATGTCTTGCAATCTTTTCTCTTAAGAAAGAATTATTTAGTTGATTCTTGTTATCTACACCAACATAACTCTTTGCTAATTCTGCTAACCCTGAAATCTTCTTTTTACTTGCGCCTCCCACAGATAATCCCATTCCAGAAATCATTGACCTTTCATGTTGAAGAAGCCTTTTAGCTATGGTCCATCCCTTATTTTCTTCACCTATCAAGTTAGACCTTGGAACTACTGCATCAGTAAAGAAAGTTTCACAAAAAGGTGACTTCCCACTAATCAATTTTATTGGCTTAACTTCTACTCCAGTTTGATCCATATCAATTAACATGAAACTTATACCGTCATGTTTGGGTTCTTGAGGTCCAGTTCTTACTAAGCAAAAAATCATATCTGAGTAATTAGCATTTGAAGTCCATATTTTTTGACCATTAACAATATAGTTATCACCATCCAAAACAGCTTTAGTGCTCAAACTCGCTAGATCTGAACCAGAACCAGGTTCGCTGTATCCTTGACACCACCATATTTTCCCTTGGACTATATTTGGAATATGCTCTAACTTTTGTTCTTCTGAAGCAAACTCTAAAAGAGCAGGTCCAAGCATCCAAATTCCAAAGCTAGCAAGTGCAGGCCTAGCTCCTATTTCAAATAATTCTTCTTGGAGAATTATATTTTCTTCTTTTGTAAGACCACCTCCGCCATATTCTTTAGGCCAAGTTGGGCATGTCCAGCCTTTTTGTCCCATTCGTTCTAGCCAGATCTCTTGATCTTTATGAGAGAATCTAGGATTTCTGCCGCCCCAACAAACCTCCCCTGGTTTTCTCATTTCTGGTGGACAATTTTCATTTAACCAATCTTTTGTCTCTTGCCTAAAATTTTCTAGATTTGTCATATTTTCCCTTAATTATTAAGTAAGATTTAGTATCATTAGATATAAGGATAATCTATGCTGACCCAAACTGAAATACCGGAGATGAATTTATGAAAGCCTATCAAGTTGTAGAAAATGGAAAACCCTTAGAAGAGAATGAGCTAGATACGCCCAAACCTTCTGGAAAAGAAGTCTTGTTAAAGACAATTGCTTGCGGAGTCTGTCACTCTGACGTTCATATTCATGACGGGTATTTTGACCTAGGCGGAGGAGTACAACTTCCTTCACCTTTACCAGAAGGTAATCCTTTAACAATGGGACATGAAATCTATGGAGAAGTAGTTGCAATAGGAGAAGATGTAGAATCTATTAACCTTGGAGAAAAATATATAGCCTACCCTTGGATGGGTTGTGGAGACTGCGACCTATGCAATAATGATATGACTCATTATTGTATGAATAATTCTAATTTAGGGATTCATGTTGGAGGAGGATATGGGGACCATGTGCTAGTTCCTGACCCAAAATATTTATTTGATGCAGCTGACACACCAGAGAGTTTAGCGGGTAGTTATGCTTGTCGTGGATTAACAGCATACAGTGCTTTGAAAAAAGCAGGACCCTATTCCAAGAATAATTCTTTAGTTATTGTATCTGCTGGTGGTCTTGGTTTATTAGCTCTAAAGATTGCAAAAGCAGCTTATGGAATAAATCCGATTATAGTTGATATAGATGACGAGAAGTTAGGTATGGCAAGACAGCTAGGCGCTTCAGAAACTATCAACTCTATGGAAGATGGAGCAGCTGAAAAATTATTAGAAGTAACTGAAGGTGGAGCTAGATCAATGGTAGATTTTGTTGGAGCTGAGGCATCGGTTAATTTTGGTTATAACCTTTTAGCTAGAGGAGGAACTTATGTCGTAGTAGGTCTTTTTGGAGGACAGGTAAGTATCCCTCTACCTATGCAAGCTCTGTTTGAGAAAAAACTGATGGGTTCTTATGTTGGAAGTTTAGGGGATATGCAAGAGTTAATGGAATTAGTCGTTGCGGGAAAAATTGATCCTGTTGATGTAGAAACGAGGAACGTTTCAGAAGCAAATAGAACTTTGAAAGAAATGAAAGAAGGTAAATTACTTGGATTGGTAGCTCTAACTCACAATAAATAAAAAAACTAAGAAAAATTGATACCTTATCTAATAGATAAATTAGAGAAAACCTTGCCAATTTGGTCATGAATAACTAAATCTGCAATAGAATCAAAATCAGTTGCTTCATTATTGATAATAATTAATTTTGCTCCAATTTCTTTAGCTAGTTTAGGAAATCCTGCTGCAGGAAATACTACTAAAGAGGTTCCTATAGTTATAAAGAGATCACAACCAACTGTCTTCCTTTGAGCTATACTCATTTCTTCCTCTGGCATGGGTTGACCAAAAGAAATTGTTGCAGTTTTTACTAAGCCTCCACATTCCTCGCAATGAGGCAATTCTCCTTTCTCTATTAGAGTTTTGTGGATAGGTTCTAAGTCATACCTAATTCCACAATCTAAACATCTAGCGTAAGTTGAATTGCCATGCAGTTCGGTAATTTTCTTTTCTGGAACTCCTGCCTCTTGATGAAGGTTATCAACGTTTTGAGTAATTAGATGAGAATGTGGTTTCTTGCTCATAATTTCAGCAATAGCTAAATGTCCTATGTTGGGTTTTACATTAGTTATCTTTTTTCTTGTTGCTGCATTCCTTTCCCAAGATTTCCTTCTCATATCTTCCGATTCAACAAAATCTTGAAAATAAATTGGTTTATTTGTTTTCCAAAAACCTGAAGGTCCTCTAAAATCTGGAATCCCAGATTCAGTGCTTATTCCTGCACCTGTAAAGAAAACTAAGTTAGTACTTGCTTCAATGAAATTTTTTAATTCTTTAAACATCTTTCTCTTATTATCCTTTTTTTTTAGACTGAGACAATAAAACACAGAAAATTCATATTTATAAACAATGTTAGATCTAACTTTTAATCAAGAAACACTCTGGTTGTTGACAGTTATCTATGATTTGGGGCTAGCCATACTACTTTATAGGTTTTTTGGAAAATATGGTTTATATACAGCAGTAGTTCTTGGAATTGTGCTTGGTAATCTGCAAGGAGGTAAGGTAAGTGAGTTAGAGCTATTTGGCTATAGCTTTACTGCGAGTATGGGGGCAATCTTATATTCAGGTATTTATTTTGCTACTGATGTATTAAATGAAAAATATGGAAGAAAGGAAGCAAATAGAGCTGTTTTGTTAGGTTTTGTAGCCAATATTGCAGTAATGATAACTTTACTAATCAGCATACAATTTAAACCATCGGATATAGCTGGATCGGCACTAGAGGTGCATAATGCAATTTCAACTCTTGCAGGTTATTCACCTATATTTGTGATAGGGTCTCTTACAGCATATCTGATAAGTCAAACCTTTGATGTCTGGTTCTTCCACAAGATTAAGAGCTATACTGGTGAATCCAAATTATGGCTTAGAAATAATTTATCTACCATAACTTCACAACTCTTAGATACTATGATTTACCAATTTACTTGGGTGCTTGCAGGTATGGATTTAAAAACTGCTTTTATAATTGCAGTAACAAAATATGTTTTTAAGGTGGTAATTGCAGGAATTGACACCATATTCATATATTGGGTAAGGAAGTGGTAACAATATGAATAAAAATTTAAATAAAATTGCTTTAACAGGATTATCTGTAGATCAGAAGCATGAAGGCATAATTATGTCCATAGTTGATATATTATTAAAAGAGAAGAAGGAGATCTTTATAGAAGATAATTTAGCAAAGTCTTTTAATTCATTAAGAGAATATAAATCTTCTCCTGACCATATTGAAAAGAATTGTGACTTGCTAATTTCTATTGGTGGAGATGGTACTATCATAAACACAGCTAAAAAATATGGTATAAAAGGAATACCAATATTGGGAATAAACTTTGGTAGCCTTGGATTCTTGACAGATATAGCTCCTGATAATATAAAAAAGAGCCTTACATCTATCCTAAAAGGAGAATTTAAAAAAGATAATCGGTCTTTTCTTCATTCTCGACTTAACTCAAGTTTTTTGAAACAAAAAGCTCTGAATGAAATAGTTCTTCATTCTGGTGCGGTAGCAAAAATGATTGAGTTTGATGTTTTTATTGATGATGAATTTGTATATAAGCAAAGGGCTGATGGTCTAATTGTTTTTACTTCAACTGGTTCAACTGCTTATTCTCTTTCAGGTGGTGGCCCACTTATTCATCCAGACTTAAATATTATAGGAGTTATGCCTATGTTTCCTCATAGTCTTAACACAACACCTATCATAATAGATCAACACAAGAGGGTTAGGATAACCTTAAATAAAATAGATAGTAATCAGAGTTCAGAACTAAGCTTTGATGGTCAAGAGAATATACCAATAAAAGAGGGTTCTTCTATAGAAATATCTAAATCAAAAGAAGAAGTTTCTTTAATTCATCCTTTAGATAATGAATATTTCTTCGGATGCAGAAGTAAGTTGGGTTGGGGAAAATCTATTTTAGATTGATCAAAATGTTGAGAATTTTGTTGAAATGATGTTCAATTCGCAATTCCGCCTAAAAATTTGAGAGATTTAGTTATGATTAATCTGACTAAAATGTTTCTTGCAACTAGCATAATTGTTTTGCTAGCTAGCCAGTTTCTATTTTCTGCACCTGACAATGATGAGGTAGAAGGGATACTAAATTCCCTACCAGTTGACCAAGCAGTATCCATTAGAGCAAAGATGGATGCCGCTGAAAAACTTCAAGGAGAAATAGATAGGGCTTTTGAAGAAATTAATACACTGGTTCCTAGACCTGAAGAAATGATAGTTTCTGATGAAGATAAAGCAGAGCTAGAACAGAAAAGAAGAAATTGGATCTTTGGATACGATTTATTTGCAGCCTCACCAACAACTTTTGCTCCTGCAACAAACATACCTATACCAGCCGATTATATCTTAGGACCTGGAGATGTTCTCTCAATTAGAGTCCTCGGAGAAGATCAAAGATCAACTGGCTTTGAAGGCGCTATTGGAAGAGATGGAACTGTAAGCTTATACAATTTGGCCCCAATAGGTGTAGGAGGTTTAACTCTAGAACAAGCAAGAGAAGTTATTGCTAACGAGGTGTCAAGCCAAATGATAGGAGCTGAAACAGTAGTCTCTATTAAAGACTTAAGGTCTATCAGGATCTTTATGCTTGGTGCAGCATATATGCCAGGATCTTATACAGTTAGCTCACTTACCACTATTTCTAATGCTTTGTTTGTAAGTGGAGGAGTAAGTGAGATAGGTTCCTTAAGGAATATAGAATTAAAAAGAGAAGGTAAAACTATTCATACTTTTGATTTATATGACCTACTTCTAAAAGGGGACACGAGCCAAGATATGAGACTTCAATCAGGAGATGCTTTGTTCGTTCCTGTAATAAAGAAAACAGTAAGAATGCAGGGAACAGTAAGGCGTCCTTCACTCTATGAACTTAAAGAAGGAGAAACCTTAGGTGATTTAATTGATTATGCTGGAGGTTTTTCATCTAAATCTTTACCCAATGGATCAGAAATCAATAGGCTTAATAAAGAGTTAGGGGTAAGGGAAATAAAGAAAATAAACGCTTCTACAGAGTTGGACAGTTCTATGTTTGATGGAGATATAGTTAACATACCTGGAATAACAGCCCTTGATGAGATCAATATAACTTTAACAGGACAATTCAAACATCCAGGTGTATATAGTGTGAAGAACGGAGAAAAAATTTCTAGTATTCTTAGAAGAGCAGGCGGATTTACAGAAAGTGCTTACCTATATGGAGCTGTAATGACAAGGAAAACTGTTGCTGAGATGCAAGATGAATCATTTAAAAGAACTGCAGATGACATGGAAACAGCAATAGCAGCTGCCTTGGTGACAGGGCAAATTGGAGGATCAATCCAAGCAGCTAGTGAACTTATTTGGAGGCTAAGAAATACTAAATCTGCAGGAAGACTCGTAGTGGATATAGACCCGGTAAACATAAGCGAAGATACTGAAAAAGATATCTTCCTTGAAGATGGAGATAGAATTCATATTCCTGTTAGATCTAACTCAGTTACTGTTACAGGTGACGTTTATTCACCAGCTACTCTTCCCTTCAGATCTAAAGCTAAATCTTCTGACTATATTAAACAAACAGGGGGACTTAGAAGAAGTGCTGAAAAAAGTCAAATTTTTGTAATTCTGCCAGATGGACAATCAAGGTCTTTAAAAGGTGGTATTTGGATGTTTGGTAAAGAGTTTATAGCTCCAGGATCAACTATTGTTATACCAAGACAAACAAAACCGTTTGACTGGTTAGTGCTTTCAGAATCTATAGCCCCTATATTTGCAAATCTGGCTACATCTGCCGCTGCTATTAAAGTACTAGGCGATGACTAAGGAAATGGAGAAAACAAAAGAATCTTGCAATCTTTAAAAGATAAAAGCAAAACTACTCTTTTAGTATTATTTCTTTCGTTTCTCAGTTTAAATGTCGAAACTGCTTTAGAAGACTATTTACCAAAAGATGTAGGTCCTACTTCTTCAAGGTATGGAGGTATAGGTCTTATAGAGCTTCCCACAGCAAGATTTGCTAAAGAAGGAAACTTACGTCTAGGTATTAGTTCTTCATGGCCTTACGAAGTAACAGCAATGATGGCAACACCTTTTCCTTGGATGGAAGCAGTCTATAGATATACAGAAATAAAGAATGAACTCTATAGTGATATAGCTGCTTTTAGTAGAAATCAAACCCTCAAGGATAAAGGGTTTGATGTAAGGTTTAGAATATTACAAGAATCAAAATACATCCCAGATTTAGCTATAGGTCTTAGAGATTTAGCTGGTACAGGACTCTTTTCCGGAGAATATATCGTCGCAACTAAAAGATTTTGGGATCTTGATACAACTTTAGGTTTGGGTTGGGGTAGTTTAGCGGGAAAAACTCATTTTAGTAATCCATTGATCAAAGTTTCAGAAAGATTTAGAACCAGAACTGGTGAATTTGGAGCAGGAGGGGAATTCTCTTATGACGACTGGTTTTCTGGATCTAAAGTCTCAATATTTGGAGGTTTTGAATACTCATTACCTTACAGAGGTTGGCGTTTAAAAGCTGAATATGACACTTCATCTATAGCTGAAGAACCATGGATTACTTCACCAATTAGCTATAGTGTTGCGACGGGTAATGATTCACTTGAATATACTTTTGGCTATAAAGGCAGAGATAACTTTTTCTTTAGTTTCTTCTTAAAGGGAGATTTTGGAACTGGAACAGGTTCAATAGTTCCAAAAATTGATCCTCCAATCAACCTTACTCCACCAAGCGAGAAAGATAAGAATAGATTAGCCAGAGATAGAGAATTATTATTTGGCTCAATTAATGCTAACTTAGCAGTAGCAAAAATTTACACCCAAGGCGCTTCAATTAAAGATAATGAACTTATCTTAACTATTAACCAAGCTAAATTTAGAAGCCAACCAAGAGCTATAGGAAGATCTATAAGGGTTGCATCTTTATTAGCCCCTGATTTTATTGAATTTATTACTATAAATTCTATGAATGCTGATGTAGAGCTAGCAAGTGTAACAGTTAGAAGAAAAGATTTTTCTAGTGCTATAAATTCAATGGGGAGCACAGCAGAAATCTATAGAACTGCTCAAATCTCTTCTCCTTATCAACATTGGAGATCTGCTGATTTCAAACCCAGAGTAAATTTCCCAGAAATAAGAACTAATATAGCTCCAGCAGTTAGAAATATGATAGGAGGACCTGAGGCCTTCTATCTGGGTCAATTGTGGGTAAGAATAAATAATACTATTAAGTTTAGAAGAGGATTAGAGCTTAATACTGTAATAGGATTAAACCTATGGCAGAATTTTAATGAGTTACGAACTCCCAGTGACAGTGTTCTACCCCACGTTCGCAGTGATATTCAGGAATATCTAAAAGAAGGAAAAAATAATATTATGAGGATGAAATTAGACTATATATTTTCGCCTTATAAAGATATATATGCTCGTTTTGATGTAGGCCTATTAGAAGAAATGTTTGGAGGAGTTGGAGGAGAAGTTCTGTATAGACCTTTTTCTAGAACCTGGGCAGTTGGTTTAGCTCTTCACAGAGTAAAACAAAGAGATTATAAGCAGAAATTCGGATTCTTAAATGGACCTGAAACAAGTGTCGGAACTAGAGGAATGGCTTATGAGACAGAAACTGGACACCTAGAAATATACAAGGAATTTCCAACTAAAGGTGTAATAGCCCAAGTTATGGCTGGTAAGTTTTTAGCTGGAGATAAAGGAGTTACCCTGGATGTATCAAGAAGATTTAGAACAGGACTTCGTTTAGGTTTCTTCTTTACCCGAACCAATGCAACAGCAGAAGAATTTGGAGAAGGTAGTTTTGATAAGGGAATTTACTTCCAAATTCCCCACGACCTTTTCTTTACAAATTTCAGTACAGGACAAGTATTCTTTGGTATACACCCTATGACAAGAGATGGAGGTGCACTTTTAGTTCAGCATCACTCCTTATACTCTATAACCGGTAATACTGCTAAATATGAAATAGAGAGGGATTGGGACGATATAATAGATTAAAGACAAAAAGATTAAAATTGAAAGTAAACCAAAAAAATTTTATTGCTTCTATCTTAGTGATTTGTACATTACTTTTTTCCTGCTCTACTACCCCTATAAGGGATAATGTAGTTTCGTCAACAGTTAAGAACTTCTTCACATCAAATCTCTGGATTAATTCCTTTAGCAAAGTAATTTTTGGATATCCTGACTATCCTTTAACTAGAGAAATGATTGAGGACATACCTTATGCTTCTCTGAGAATAAAAATAGGGAAAGGGCCTGCAGGATTGATGATCCTTCAAGAAAAAACTGATGATAAGTACTCCTGGGTGAGTAAAGATTCAGTATTATTAAAAATTAAAGGGGGAAGGATTGTCAGAAGCTCTAATTTAAACAACGATCTAGTGGACTATTACTATGATGATGATATAAATTTCACTAATCTCACTAATGATGAAATTTCACTTCCTCAATCAGATTCAGCTCTTTCCATAAAAGATATTGTAAGTGGGGATATTTCATTTAAAGAACTAATAAAATTGGAAAGAGAAATGTTTTATCTGTCTTCAAGGACTATAAGTTTAGAGAACCCCCAAGTAAGAGGTCTGAACATTCAGGTTTCCACAAAAATAGAAAAGGAAGAAATCATAGAAATACTTGGTAGAGAATATGAAGTGGTGGTTATCAAAGAAGTTGTGCAGAATGAGACAATAGACTGGAAACATGAAAACTTTTTTTGGGTAGATAAAAAAACTGGCTTCGTTTGGAAAAGCTTACAACAAATAGCTCCTAATGTTCCTCCGATATCTTTAGAGATTACTAAGGCTCCTGCGATCTAAAAAAAACCCGCTGAAAGCGGGTTTCTTTTTTTAAGAATTTACTTTAGTCACAATTAGCAGTACATCTTGTA
>CAZMZZ010000014.1:20871-35072 GCA_964571215.1 uncultured Gammaproteobacteria bacterium | reverse complement strand
CAATACCGGCAGTGATTGCCATTTTCAAATTTGGTGCACTTTCTATTCTTTTTCTCGTTAGATAATATGGCCAAAATGGTTGGGAAATTACAACATCAGCATCAACTAATTCTTTATCTGCAATGCAACCTTCGGAGTCTTTGTCAGATGTAACCACCAGTGTATGTCCTCTGTCTTCTAAAAACTTTCTTAAACCCAGTTCACCTGACACACAACCAAGTAATTCACCTGGTACAAAGTCTCTACCTTTAGGAGTTGGTAACGCCATACCATCAGGATATTTTTCGAGTTTAGGAAGTTCCTTTACAGGATAGCTAGAAGGCATTCCGTCCTTTGGGTCATCATATAAGATACAAAGTATTTTCATTTATTTCCCCCTTTAAATTTTCTTTTCAGAATTATAACAATATCTAGCTTCTATAAATATTATGCTCTCTTACTCTTCTTATTTGTAAGTTATTGCAATGGCATCAATCTTACCGGAACACCCTTGCAAGTTTCTCTTCCAGATGAGCCTAAAGAAGTAATCTCAATAATTCTGTCACCCACTCCATACTTTTCTTCTCTTAATTCATGATAAATGGCATGGGAATTGAAATCTGGTGTAGCTAAATATCTCTTTTGCACTCCATTCCTAATCAATGATATTTCTGGCTTATCAGTTAATTGTTTTATCCAAAAGGAATCTTCAGTTCCATGTTCAACCCATGTTTTACCATTAATATCTACAACCCATAACCTTATCTTTTTTGTTGTCCCATCTTGTTCAGGTCTCAATAGAGTAACCACCTCCCCTGTTAACTCAGAAGCTCCAAAAATCAAAGCAACCCAAATTAATATAATTCCTATTAGAATGACTATTAGTCTAAAAAATATTTTCATTTAAATAGAAATTTTAAAACCTATCTCTGTTGCTATCTTCTTAAAACCGAGCTTTAGGTTAATCTGGAACATAGGATTGTTTTCTTCGTTTCCAGTAAATACTTTTTTAAATCCCTTTTTCTTTAAATCTTCTAAAGCAAATAGCTTTACTGCCATACAGATACCTTTTTTTCGGTATTCAGGAAGTACTCCGGTTAACTCGGTACTAACAGTATCATTTGTTCTATCAGACCTATTATAAGAAGAAAGGGCAACCCACTGTTCTCCATCTACAACTATATATAAATCTTCATATTTGAACCAAGGAGTAAACAAATGGGTTCTCCATGAGTTCATATCTTCCCCTGGTTGTACGTCAGCAGGAACATCTTTTACTAGTCTTTGCCAGAGCTCATAGAGCTTTTCTTCCCAGTTAGAATAAATCTTCTGGAGTTTCATTAAAGTGGAGATCTCTAAAGGGCTTTCCTTAAATCTAGATACATAATTATCAAAACTTTTTATCCTAAAACTTTCTAATGAAATAAGAGATATATATTCAGTAATAGATATTTCAAAACCATTTTTTTTATAGAAGTCTTTATAGAATTCATCTCCTTGCCATAACCAAGCTCTAAACGTCTTAACCTGCTTCATTTTTCTTGCAATAGATAATTGATATTCAAGGTACTCTTGAGCATAAGGAAGGTATTTCTCCTTTCTTGGAAAAGAAATATTAGAATCTAACAAGGTAGGGTCGAAAGCCCATTCTTGATGACCAGTGTAACCATAACCAAACACTTCATTATGTAAACTTAAAAAGTTGGTATCGGGTTTACATTTTTCAGGTATTAAACTTGCGTGATACTTCAGCATTTCAACAGTTCCCCAGTCTTTAATGTGATAATCTAGAGAATTCTCTAATGTATAAAGTTTTTGGTAAGCTTCATCACTACTATCAAAGGGAATAATTTTTAAATCTGATTCGCTCATTAAGCTGTCTGATGTTTAGAATTAATTCCTTTAACATTTAACTGGCAGCTTTTCATACTTTTACTACTACCTTTCCGATATTCGATCCTTTAAACAATTTAGAGTATGCTTCAGGTAAGTTTTCAAGTCCTTCAGTAATCTCAATTGGGAGCTTTAAAAGCCCTTGGTTATTCCACTTTCTAAGAATAGGGTTTATTTCAGGCTCACGATGATAAAAGTCAGGAGAAAAGAATCCTTCAAACCTTAGTCTTTTCATAAGTATAAGATCATAGTTGTAAGGACCTGGAAGGCGCTCGGGAGAACTATAATTTTCTAAAAGCCCGCAAACTGCAATAGTTCCAAAGATTGCCATGTTTTCTAATACCGATTCTAGAGTGGATCCAGCAACATTATCAAAATAAACATTAATCCCCTCTGGACATAATTCTCTTAGTTTTTCTGAAATATTATTTGTCTTATAATTAATAGAACCATCAAATCCATAATCATTACAAATTAGATCGCATTTAGCGTCTGTACCTGCTATACCTATAACTTTACAACCTGAAATCTTTGCTATCTGACCTGCCATCAAACCTGTGCAACCTGCAGCTGCTGAGACAACAAATGTATTTCCTGCTTTTACTTTTCCTGTGTCGATAACGCCTGTATAAGCAGTCCATCCGTTAGCACCAAAAATTCCTACATAATTAACTAATTCAGTGTCTACTATATCAACCTTACTTGGGTACATTGAATTAGGATCAACTAAAGAATAATCAGACCATTGACCATAAGACCTTAACTTATCTCCTGCTTTATAGTCTGGGTGTCTACTTTCTATAACTTCCCCTAAGACTGTTCCCATTAATTTCTCTCCTATGGGAATTGGGGGTTGATATGAATCTTGTCTGTCGGTCATATACATTCGAGTACCTGCATCCATAGATAAATATAGATTTTTTGTTACAAAAAAACCTTCTGGAATTTCTATTTCTGATTCTTCCTTGATTTCAAGAGCGTCTTGAAAATTATTTCCTACGGGCAGTTGTCTCATAACCCAAAACCTATTTTTAATTTTCATATTTTTTATAATACCATTTACTTTACTAGGATTGACCTGCCTTCTTTGGTTCCCATTTTCCTAAAAAGTCGCAAAGCAAAAAAAGGCTGCATATAGCAGCCTTTTTTAATTTAAATGTTTTAAAATCTTCCAGACAACTCAATTCCCCAGTTTCTTCCTGCTGTTGCCTGACCATACTGCATCAGAGGTGCAATATCGACAGTTGAAACTATAACTTCATCTGTAATATTTCTTGCAAAAACACTGACACGATAACTTTCAAATTCAAAATCAACTGAAGCATTCCAAAAACCTGTTGAATCTACATGACCTGCAACAAGATTTTGGGTATTGGTTTCAAAATCATCTACCCAATCATACTTAACGTTTAAAGACATTTCACTGGATCCCATGTTGGTAGAGTAGTTTGCTCCTATTGCATAAGTTAGTTCAGGTGCAAACTTTACAGTTAAATAATCATTATTAGTGGGTTCAAGTAGACCAGTTACTGCGTCAGCTCCATCTAAATCCGATACAAAACCATCGTACTCAGAATCTAAAGTTCCTAAAGTTGCAAACCAATTGAAATTTGAATTTACAATACCTTTCAGCTCTAGTTCTATTCCAGAGTACTCCACCCCAGCTACATTATCCACTACAGTCACAACAGTTAAGGTAGTTGGATCCTGTTTTATTGAGCTGTCTTGTTTATCTTCGAAATCATTAAAAAAGTAAGTAGCATTGAACTGTAATCTATTGTCCATCCACTGACTTTTCATCCCTATTTCAAAAGAGTTTGCATATTCTGGCTCGTAGGTATTAGCAAAGTCTGCTGCATTTTGATTACGTCCAAAGAATCCCCCGCTGTGGAATCCTTCTGAATAGGAAGCGTAGTACATTAAATCCTCTCTAGGATAATGAGTTATACCTATCTTTGGTGAGACCTCACTCCAGTCCATAGTCATATTGAAAAGACCTTTAGCATAGCCGCCACCTTGAATATCAGCAAAATTTTGAACATTTACTCTATTTAGTGGAGCTAGATAAGATTGACCAGCTAAGAATTCCTTTTCTTCTTTTGTGTACCTTATACCAGTAGTAAGAATAGTCTTATCAGATATATTCCAATCTATTTGTGCAAACACGGCCTGGGAATTAACATCCTGATGTTGATAAAGTTTTTGTACAAATCCAGGTCCTAGTCCTGGTCCTGGGGCTCCTGTATCACAACGTAGAGCACCTAAAGCACCGGCGTTCTGACAAAGAAAAAGAGGAATAGATCCATCTACTAAGCCTGGGACTAAATATTGCCATAGGTTATATGTATCCCAATATTGTGTGTACTCATTTTCCCAAAGAAAAGCTCCCACAACATAGTTCATTGAATCATTACCTCCCTCAAACCTGAACTCTTGACTCAACTGCTCATATTGGTTGTTAGCTACAATTGTAGTAAATGCTGCTGATGTTCCATCAAGGTCCCATCTAGTATCCTCACTCTCATCTCTAAAACCCGTTACTGAAACAAATCTAGTAGTTTCATCAATGTCGTGAGTTAAGGTTAAACTAATGGCATCAGTATCATACTGACCTTCGTTCATCCTTTCGGTGCTGTATTCTTTTTCACCATCATTAGGGTCTGTGGCCTCACAAGTATTATTAGCTGTAAAGAAAATAGCTCCAAAAGGGACACAAACTAGATGAGTAGCATCATTTTTATTTGTTGCTGCACCAACATCACTTCCATCATCATATGTTTCTATGGTTAGGATAGCTTCAGTTGCATCGCTAGGACTAAACAGGAGGCTAACACCATAGTTAACATAATCCACTCTGGGACCATCTTCATTAAGAAAAGTATTGGTCATATAACCATCCGACTCTGTGCTATTAAAGAAAAACTTAGCAGATAGATTATCGCCTAAGGCAGTATTAAGGATTCCTTTAAATTCTTGTCTTCCCCACTCTCCTCCAGCAATTTTATACATACCTCCAAACTCTCCAGTGGGTTTAGATCTTACGACGTTGATCACACCTCCAACAGTGTTTTTTCCAAAGAGAGTACCTTGTGGTCCTCTTAGTATCTCTATCCTATCTACATCAAAATTTTCTATAAGTTGCCCAGAGTTAGTACCTATAAAAATTCCATCTAAAGTTACAGCGATTGGAGAATCAAAGGACTTATCTGTTTCCGAATAACTAATACCACGAATTGTTATAGCAGAACCTCTGGCTCTAGCTGCGGCCTTGCCAATCCTAACATTGGGTGCATAACCGTTGATATCTACCAAATTTCTAATAGTAGATTCTTGTAATTCCTGACTTAAAGCTGTAATTGCAATTGGCACTGATTGTGCGTCCTCTTCTCTCTTTTGAGCTGTAACAGTTATTTCTTCAATGGTTATGGTGTCTTCTTCTGCAAATATGTTTAAAGGCATAAGAAAAAATACGGCAAGCAAAACTGGTAGTTTCTTTAATAATTTTAATAAGTACATTAATCCTCCCCAAATTAATTTAAGAAATCAGTGAGATACAACATTAAAACAAAATCATGATAAAGAAAAGAATTCTTTTCTTAGAGTGTAAATATAAAGTCGTTGATTTTATTCTTGATAAAGGTCAAGCTTATTTTATATAAACTGAGGTAAAAGATATGGTTATTAATCGTAAGGTTGTTTTAGCTAAGAGACCAAAAGGTCAGCTTTTGGAGTCTGATTTTAATCTTGTTGAGGAGGAGTTAAGCTCAATAAATGAGGGAGAAGTATTGCTGCAAGTTGAACACTTATCAATAGATGCATTTATAAGAACCACTTTGGAAGGACCTGAGGGTCTACATGGCACTATGAAGTTAGATTCTGCGGTAACAGCATTGGGAATAGGAAGAGTGCAGCAAAGCAATTTTGATGGACTAAACCAAGGTGATGCAGTTTTTGGACCAATGGGAGCTCAGACACATGTTATTTGGCCTGGTGAAGTGCTTCGTAAATTAGAAGAAACAGAAGAAATAAAAACTTCAACATATCTGGGTAGTATGGGAATGACTACAGGACTTACAGCATATGCAGGTCTAATCTTAGTGGGTAAGGTAAAAAAAGGGGACACAGTGGTCGTGTCTGCAGCAGCTGGAGCTGTAGGGTGTATGGTCTGTCAATTGGCAAAGATAAAAGGAGCTAAGACTATTGGAATTGCAGGAGGTAGTAAGAAATGTAAATTTCTTACATCTGAGATTGGGTGTGATGAAGCAATTGACTACAAGGCTGATGATCTCACCAAGAATATTAAGCAAGCAGCTCCTGAAGGCATAGATATCTTTTTTGATAATGTAGGAGGTGAAGTTCTGGACGCAGCATTAGATAATATAGCTTCAGGTGCTCGTGTAGTTATTTGCGGAGCAATATCGCAATATAACAACATGGAAAATGTAGTGGGTCCAAAACTATACCTTCGAATACCTGAACGAAATGCAAGTATGCTTGGGTTTACAGTTGATCACTATTCTAATAATTTTCCAAAAATGGAAGAAGAGATCTCTACTTGGATAAAGGAAAAAAAGATTCATCTACCTGAACATATAGAAAAGGGCATTGAAAATTTTCCTAAGGCCTTAGTGAAGTTAATGACCGGAGGTCATGTAGGCAAACTATTGGTTGAGCTCTAGATTTAAAGCTTAAAGAATTTAGATTCTTTAAAGGAAATGAGAGCAAAGTAGATACTACTAATAACCCACAACCAAAAAATAACATCTAATAAATGGGTAAAGTGATCTCCTAGCAGTAAAACCAGAGATGCTAATCCCCATAGAATAGTAACAACTAATGTTACGAGCCTCCCTTCTTCTACTCTAAAAGGATGGATAAACTTAATTGGTACAAAAGTAAGTATAGAAAGTCCCAGTAATATAAGAAGATTAACTACCTCTGAAGTATTCAATATGTAAAGATAAAACATAACTACATTCCAAACAGCTGGAAATCCTTGAAAATAATTATCTTTGGTTTTTAGTTTTTTATTGCTAAATGTAAAACATGAAACCACTAATATACATGCAGCAGTAAAGACTTTAATCTGATCTGGAACCATATTGAATTGATACATTATGATTACAGGAACAAATACATAATTTAAATAGTCAACTATATGATCTAAGACATCTCCTTCTATATCAGAAGTAAATTGTTTTACTTTAAATTTACGTGCTAAAGGTCCATCTATACCATCTATAAAAAAAGCCAACATTAACCATAGAAATGCCTCTTCTATTTGATTAGACCAAACTGCTAAAAGGGCTAAAAATCCCACTACGGCACCTAAAGATGATAAGAAGTGAATTCCCCAAGATATAATATTATTCAAATATACCTCTTAAATAATTGATATTAATTGTTCTTTTTTATAACATATGCCATTAAATTTTGGATAGTTTCTATCCCCTTTAAAGGCCTTATAAACACTTTAAATTCAATGATCTTTCCTTCGTCATTCCAGGTAATTAAGTCTATTCCATTAATATATATTCCTTCAATTTCTAATTTAAATTCAAGACATGCATGGTTGTTATGAATTAATTCCGTAACATAAGTGAAGCTTGGATCATTGAAAACTTCTGCTGCAGCTCTAAGGTAAATGGAGGTTATCTTTTTACCTACTTGAGGAGAATGGACAACAGGTGAATAGAAGACTACTTGTTCAGACAAAATCTCGTCTAATAATGAAAAGTCTCTTTTTTTGACTGTTTCATGCCATTTTTTAATTGGATTCATTTGCTTATCTCATTCATTTTCATTTGTTCTTTTGCAGCTAAATAGAAACAAGGTATAGACAAGAATCCAAATACACCCAAACCTAACAAGGTCCATGTATAAGGGTCTGCAATGTCTGATACCCTTAAATAGTCTATACTCATACCAGTAACTACAGCACCTACAGCTAATCCTAGCAGGTTTAAAGTTAAAATATAAAAAGCTATTAAAGTGGCCCTTATATGTTGGGGGGCTATTTCCTGCACTGTTGCAAAAACCGGACCCCAAAAACATCCCACCTGAAAAGCTCCTATAAGGATTCCAATAGGGATCAAAATTGAATCGGGCTCTACTAGTCGGTAAAAAATAACAAAAGGGCTGGATAAAAGAGCAACCCAAAAAAGAAAAATAGATCTAGGCTGGTTGAATTTGGAAACAAAGATATCTCCAACAATTCCTCCAAAAAGATTACCTCCTACACCTCCTATCAAAACTAAGATTCCTGCTAAAGTTGCTATTTCAGCTCTATCGAATCCTCTTTCTTGTACTAACCATAATTGGTCAAAATTTACTCCACCTAAAGTGATATGGATTATTACTCCTGCTAAAATCATGTAAATAAGTACCGGCGAACTTCTTAAAACAATAAATAAAGTTTTCATCTTTTCTTTTAAATTCAATTTGTCTTCAGCGTGTTCGCTCTTTTCTTCGTACATCATTTTCCTGGGGGTCTCTTTAACAAACAACATAACAACAGCCAAAATAAGACCTAATGCTCCCAATATATAAAAACAATTTCTCCATCCTATTAGAGGACCTAGTGAACCTGCGATGAGCAATGACAATCCAGCCCCTATCGGAATACCCATATAGTAAAATCCAATGACAAATCCCATCTTTGAATCAGGAAATCTATCTGCAAAGGATGAAACAGCTGAAGGGGTAAGTATAGATTCTCCCACTCCTATAAACATTCTTGCTACTCCCATAGAAATAAAACCTCTTGCAGCACCTGAAGCTATTGTAAATAAACTCCATAACGCAACCCCAAAAGCTATTAATCTAGGTCTATGTAGGGTGTCAGCTAAAACCCCCATGAATATGCCCATAATTGAATAAAAAAATAAGAAAGCTAGACCTACTAAATATCCAAATTGTGTATCAGTTAACCCTAGGTCAGGTACAATAAAATTAGCAAAACTTGCCAATAAAGATCTATCTACAAAGTTAAGAACATTGATCAAAGTCAATAATCCCAGAAATGCATAATCTTGATAACTTATTTTATTCATGAAAAGAATTTCATTTTAGATGCAAACTAACAATAAATCTTTTGAATTTTCTTATGTTTGTTCAGTAAAATGTTAATAAATCAATCAAGAGGTATAAAATGATTACATTGGTCTACGCAGGTTTTTTAACTCTAATGGGTCTCTATCTTGCTTACAGAACAGGAACAAAGCGCTTATCTACTAACAATCTACTAGGTCATGGTGATAGCCAAGAATTATTGCAAGCATCAAG
Source organism: uncultured Gammaproteobacteria bacterium (assembly GCA_964571215.1). GTDB lineage: Bacteria > Pseudomonadota > Gammaproteobacteria > Magnimaribacterales > Magnimaribacteraceae > CAJWPI01. The sequence goes on along the minus strand of CAZMZZ010000014.1, from coordinate 25,916 downwards.
GGTTCATGGAAATTTTACAGAATATACTCCTTTTTTCCTTATTCTTTTAGCAGCACTTGAATACAGTGGACAAGTACCTGCTATAGCTTTATACGTTTTAGGAGATACATACTGTCTTGCAAGAATTGCTCATGCTTACGGATTAACAAAAAATGCTGAATCTTCTCCTCCAAGATTCTATGGGATTATATTCACTTGGTTAGTCCTAGCTATTCAATCTTTCTGGGCTTTCTGGATATGGGGAAAATGGGCTATAGCTAACTGCTGGGGAGTAGATTGGTGTAATTAATTGTTTCTCTAGAGTTCTCCTTCTAGATATTCCACAGTGAGATAGGTTAAAGATTTAACTCCAACAGGAAGTGCGCTATCGTCAATGAAAAAATATGGTGAATGGTTTCCGGGGGTGTTAAAAGGGTCTGCATCAAGCTTATTAACACCAAGGAAGAAATAAAATCCAGGTACCTCTTGCGAGAAAAAACTAAAATCTTCTGCTCCGGTAGACCTATCTGCCCTGTAAACCATCTCTTCTCCAACAATTCTTTTGAGTGAAGGTAATACCCTTTTAGTAAGATTTTCATCATTGAAAGTTACGGGATAATTTTGTCCATTGGGTAAATAAAGCTCTACTGAAGCACCAGCCATTTCAGCAGTATTTTCAGCAATTTTTGTCATTTCTGAAAATATTTGATTTCTTATATCTGAGTTGAAAGTTCTTATAGTACCTTCTAATTCAACTATATCAGGAATTATATTGCTTCTAACTCCTCCATGAATACTGCCTACAGAAATAACTGCAGGAGATTCCCTCAGATCAAGTTTTCTTGAAACAATGGTTTGAAGATTATTTCCTATTTGAAATGCAACCATTATTGGATCTACCGAATCCCACGGTCTCGAGCCGTGAGCTTGTTTACCTTTAATAGTAATCTTCCACGGGTCTGCCGCTGCCATAGAAGCTCCCTCTCGATAAGCTATCATTCCATTGGGAGCGTTTGTTACGTGGAGACCAAAAACTACATCTGGTTTTCTTTCTAACCATATTCCCTCTTTAAGCATTAACTGCGCCCCTCCCTCTTCTCCTACTGGAGGTCCTTCTTCAGCAGGTTGAAAAATAAACATGACAGAACCTTTTAATTCATTCTGGACTGAAACCAAGAATTCAGCTACACCCATTAAAATAGCTACATGCGCATCATGTCCGCAAGCATGCATAACTCCCACATCAAGACCATTATAAGTATCACGTACTTTCGAAGCGAAAGGCAATCCGGTCATTTCCTCTACAGGAAGAGCATCCATGTCGGCCCTGAGGGCAACCATAGGACCTGGTTTGCTTCCCTCCAAAACAGCAACTACTCCTGTATGAGCTATCTCTGTTTTTACCTCAAGCCCTAATAACTCCAGATGATCAGCTACTTTCTTAGCCGTCTTAAATTCTCTATTAGAAAGTTCAGGAAACTGATGTATGTTATGTCTCCACCCAACAACCTTTTGCATTAAAGTATCAAGATTTCTATCTAGATCCCTTTTTATGTTTTCGCTAGAAGAAAAAATTTGGGCTGTAAAAAATATTACCGATAATATAAATATTATATTTTTTATGTTCATTTTTATCTTTCCTAAACATGGCGGGCCTGGAAGGAGTTGAACCCTCTACCTCTCAGTTCGTAGCCGAGCGCTCTATCCAAATGAGCTACAGGCCCATAAACTAATTATAATTACTTATAAAAAACTTAATCTTACAAAAAAAGTTAATAATAAAAAAAACTAATTTTCTTCATTTCCGTTGTCATACTTTATTCGATCGTAGACCTCTTCTCTAAATACCTTAATTGATTCAGGGGCAGTAATTCCTACCCTTACTTGACCTCCCCTTATATCAAGGATAGTTACTCTGATATCTTCACCAATAAACAGAGATTCATCTTTCCTTCGGCTTAAAACAAGCATACTCCTCCCCAGAATATGAAAATACACACTCTAAAACATCTCAATTACTGACCTTATCAGCTATTGATGAACTAAGAAAGCCTATATTCCTTTAAGTACCTTGTGTAATTCCTTTAGGGCCATAAGAACACTTTGTTCTAAAGCAGAAATATATTTAGCAGGCTCTATTTCAGTTGTCCATTTAAGAATAAAGCCTTCTTGAATTTCTGCTAATTCAATAGTTGCAAGATGATGGTCTATGGGTATAGAAGTCTGAATTGCAGAATACTGTAGAATCTTTTTTTGATCATCACAAAGAAGGATTTTTTCTTTTATCTTTCCCATTCCTTCCATAGTAAATGATCGTACATCACCATTAAGAATTATACTGTTAACTCCAGGAACCCAGTCACTACGTTTTAAATCGCTTATTATTTCCCAAGCTAAATCTATTTTATATGGGTAAGGTTCTGAAACTATTAAGGGTTCCATAAACAGACTTAACTAATCTTTATTTCCTTGTATTGCAAAGTAAATTCCCAATAACAATAAAAAGATCTGTTCGCTTGTAAAAAGCACTTCTCCACGCTCACCAAAGAATAGTGCCCAATGGGAATGTGCTATGAGAATTGCACAAACCATAATCACTGCTATAGCACCTCCTGATACTCTTGTTAGTATATTGCCAAGAGCTCCCGTTAAGAAGCCGCCTAAAATAATGAAAATTCCAGCTAAGATCTCTCCCCAGGCAACTAAATGAGCCATAGTGCTAGCCGCAGGAACTCCTTTTGAGGATAACCATCCTACAAAACCTTCACTTATAGGCAACTTACCAAAACCATGTAAGAAAAAGGAGACACCTACTCCCAATCTTAATAACCAATGGCTATAGTTTTTAAAAGGTGAGGCCAAGTTTTTTAACAATCGATTAAATCTTTCCATACTTTTCTCCAAATAGGACTATATTAAACAAAATTCTTATATAAAAGAAAGAGCTATTGGTCTCCTAAAGAGAATGCAATTAGCTCTGAGGGCTTTCCCCTTGTATTCTCTGCTCCTCCAACTGGAATTACGATAAAAAATTTATTATTAAGTTCATAAGCCATTAAATTACCTTGTACTAAATTTGTAGGAACACTTATCTCTCCAACTTTTTCTCCATTATCTAAATTGAATGCACTTAAGCTTTGCTGTCCTGTAATTAGAAGATTCCTTGTAGTTATGGCATGAATTCGCTGAAGCGCTCCTAAATCTTCGGTAATATCAAGATGTGAGATTGCGGAATTATTTTCATAGCCCCTTCCAATAGCTTTTACCCATAAATGCTCACCTGAGTCCATCGAAATGGCTGTAACTCTGCTATAGGGAGGTTTCATTAGGGGTAATCCTGCAGGCCCATTAATAAAATCTCTGTTTTGAAGTGTTTGTAAACCACTCCTCTCAATTTTAGTTACAAAGGGCCAAGTCACAGATGGAACATAAATAATCCCCTTCTCTGGATGAAAGGTAGCACCCGACCAACTTGCTCCACCCCCAATACCAGGAACAGCTACCGAACCTCTTTGGCTTGGAGGGAGGTAAAGATCTCCATAATCCCATTCAGAAATTAATTCTAAAGCTTGATCTCTAAGTTCAGGAGTAAAGTCTATTAAATTATCCATGTTGATCCCCTGGTGATCAAAAGGTAAAGGTTTACTAGGAAAAGGTTGAGTAGCAGATGTCTCTTCTCCTATCAAAAAAGACTGAGGTACAGGCATTTCATTTATAGACCATTTAGGTTGACCATTTTCTCTGTTTAAAACAAATAAGAATGCTTGCTTGGTTACTTGGGCTAATAACCTCTCTGTTCCATTTGATGTTTCTATATCTAAAAGGTTAGGAGCAGCAGGTAAATCATAATCCCATAAACCATGATGAACAGTTTGAAAATGCCATACTCTTTCACCATTATCGATATTCAGTGCAACTATGGATTCACTAAATAAGTTATCTCCTAATCGATCTCCTCCCCAATGATCGTTGGTAGGCGTAGAAGTAGGTAAATAAACAATTCCTAATTCTTGATCGCAACTAAAGGTTGACCAAACGTTTATACCTGCTGCATTGAGATTGCTGTTATCTTTCCAAGTTTCTTCACCGTACTCTCCTTTATGAGGTATTACATGAAATTGCCATTTTAGCTGTCCAGTTAAAATATCATAAGCTCTTACATCACCTGGTGGGAGAGTATCTGCTCCATCTGGCCAATCAAGTATTGATGATCCTACAATAACAGTATCTTTACACACTAAAGGTGGAGCATTTACGCCAAAAAATCTTGCATCATTTATTGGTCGCCCCAACCCTTCTTTTAAATTAATTCTTCCCCTGCTTCCAAATTGCATATCTTCTTTACCTGTACAAGCATCAAGACTATATAAATATCCATCTAAGGTTCCGACAAGTATCCTTTTGTCTTCATCTTTTTCCCAATAAGCTAACCCTCTATGAATCCATCCATGATTTACAGCAGACCCTTGCAAATAAGATAAAGGATTAAATTCCCAAATTTCTTGGCCAGTCTCTGCATTAATAGCATTAACATGATTGAATTGAGAGGTTGTATACAAAACTCCATTTATCATGATAGGAGTAGCAGCATTTCTATTTGCTAATAAATTAGGATCTGAATCCATTAATTCTTCACTAGGGGCAACCCATCTCCATTCAATTGTTAAATCAGAGAAATTAGATGCTGATAATTTATCAGAATCTAAGTATCTAGAAGAAAATTGGTCAGAAGAGTAATGTCTCCAAGTTTTTTGTTGAGTTATAGCTGGCGCTCCTGAAGAACTAACGATACAAGCATTACCAGTAGAAGAAGATGTATTAGGATTGGCCGATGAAGGTGTAGGCAACATTTCTGTTGTATTGTCTCCACCACCTCCTCCACCACCACAATTGGTTAATATCAAAAGAAGAGTAATTATTATTAGACTTTCTTTTCTATTCATTTAATTTCTTTTTTATAAGAATAAAATAATTTCTGGCGGAGAGAGAGGGATTCGAACCCTCGAAGGGGGTTAACCCTTACACGCTTTCCAAGCGAGCGCATTCAACCACTCTGCCACCTCTCC
>CAZMZZ010000014.1:3482-20771 GCA_964571215.1 uncultured Gammaproteobacteria bacterium | reverse complement strand
GTTAACCCTTACACGCTTTCCAAGCGAGCGCATTCAACCACTCTGCCACCTCTCCTAAAAATTTTTCTAATTTTAAAGGAAGTAAGACAAAAAGAAGAATTGTAAATAAAGTTGTAAAAGATTAATTTAATATCGTAGGATAAGAATTAAGGAGTTTACTATGAAAAAAATAACCTTATTTCTAACAATTCTTTTTACCTCAAGCTTCTTTTTAGCAGATGACACCGTCACTACTAGATTGGTCTTTGGGGATGATCCTAGAGCTGGAATAATACATGTCCTTTGTATAGAAGATTACAAATTTGCTATCTATCAAAATAGTAGAGTTGTAAGAACAGGAGGTGACTATTTAGGAGAAAGCCAGACTTCAAGCATGGTTCAAATACTTGATGATAGAGGAAGGGGGATAAAGTGCACTAATTAGTTCGGTTTATTCTACATCTGAAGATTCATATACTTCTCGGCAAGTATCTTTCTCACATTCTACTTTCACACTTGTACTGTCAAGGTAAAGGAATATTCCTTTTCCGTGCATTTGGTCTTTTTGGAATGAACCATAATAACGGACTCCATCTGTAAACGTATAAAGACCTACTCCTTCTTTTTTGTCGTCTATAAATTCACCTACATAAAGATCACTTTCCCATTCAGAAACTTTATGAGCATAGGAACCTTCTCCATGTCTCTTACCATTTTTCCAATCTCCCACGTAAACATCTCCATTCTTATAGGTATAAGTACCTGTACCGTCAGGGATATCTTTTTTCCATTCCCCAATATATCTATCCCCATTCTGATAAAAAAACACTCCGTTGCCGTGGTATAAATTATCCTTCCAATCACCTGAATACATTTCACCTCCGTCATAAAGATAAGAACCAAAACAATCGTCCCATACTTCAGTATGATCTTCAGGGCATAAAGGAAGGGAACTAAGCTTAGAAAAAGAGAGAAGTAGAAAAATACTGAAAAGTATTTTTCTTGCCAATGCTTTTGAAGCAAAAATCATAACTTAACCCTCTCCATCAAGATCAATATCATAGCTTACAACTCTATCGCCGTGAAAAGAACCCATCCAGAGTTTATTTCTTAGAGGTACTGCGACAGTTGCGACACCCATTACAGTGTCTTTAAAAGATATCTTCATTACTTCAGAGAGATCTGACTGCCTTAATTTAAAAACAGTAAAAGGTAAAGGGCATTGGATTACTGTTTCATCACAAAACATTAGATCCAAACCAGAAAAATCTTGTGTAGCAACCCAAATAAAATCTTCAACTATGTGTGAGTTATCTGGTGATCCTGTGCTGAGATGATATGTTTCCTCTTCCAGAGTCTCTAAATTAAATTTAGAGGTCTTATAATCAAGTACATAATTAATAAAAAGATTCTTTTCATCAAGGGAAAGCTCGATTCCATTGGGAAAGGATCCTTCAGTATTAGGTAACTTAGAGAAGCCACTAAATTGATTCCATTCATAAACAAAACCAGTTTCAGGTTTGGTAAAGGAAATAAATAGTAATGTCCAATAAGATAAATCAATATCGTACATATGCGAAGCATAAAAAGAACCATCTCTTTTTAATGCCAAATCATTAAAATAAGCCATTTCTGGAGCTTGAGTACATCCCTTCCATTGCAACTCCCACAAAGAATCTCTTTTAATTAACTCAAACATTTCTATAGTCTCTTCTGGTAGATGGTTAACAATTCCTAGTTGGTATCGTCCATCAATTCTAGTTGTAAAATCAATGCCATGAGGGGAAAACTCTAAAGATTCTCTCTTACAATCTGAGTCCCCCCACTCAGATTTCCCAAGTGTAATATTGAGAGATTTTTTCTCACCGGTCTGAGTATCTAATAAAGAAAGGTTACCAAAAATAGTTTTTGGACTAATAGGGGTGATTGAACCAAATTCTGAAACTAGTAGATGCTTATTATCAGGCAACACAACAATATCTTCTGGGTTTTGAAAACCACAATATACTTGAAGAATATCATCTGATTCGCAACCAATAATATTTTTAATTTTCCCTGAACTACAGTTAGAAAGAATTAAACAAGAAAGAAATAGTAAAGAAATCTTTAGTAAATTCTGCATATCACTGTCTCTTGTCTCGGCAAACTATTCTATCAAAATCTTTGTGGGTTGATCTTAAAGGGTTTATTTCTATTCCCCCTCTTCTTAAATAATTTGCTTGAACTGTCAGTTTTGGGAATTCACATCTTTTTAATAAATCACTAAAAATCTTTTCTACACAAACTTCGTGAAAAGCTTTGTAAGCTCTAAAAGTCATTAGATATAAAAATAAACTCTTGCGATTAAGTTTGTTTCCTTCGTAGTTGATGTGAATAGTAGCCCAATCAGGCTGTTGTGATAAAGGGCATAAACTACGAAATGTTGTGCAGGTTAAACTTTCTTTAATGATTTCTTTAGATGTTTTTAACAGAAGTGAATTAGGAGTAGTGAAATTAATTTCTTCTTTAATTTCTAAGTTATCTATAATTAATGAGTGTATTAAGAACTCTCTAGGTTCATTTAATACTTCAATTTCTACCTCTTCTAATAGGCATTCTTTAATATCTTTACTTATTAAATCTTTTATTTCTTTTACTTCTCCTAAACGTTCATTATTTAAGGAGTTTAAATAAAGCTTTAGAGATTTTGATTCAATAAAGTTCTTTGAACTGCAAGGGTAAGAAATATAAAGAATTCCGTTTCTTGGTACTCCCTGTTTATTTAACCAGGATAATTCATAAGCAGTCCAAGAGTCCATACCATAAAAAGTAAGATCTTCTAAGTGTATATTTGAATTTTTCCTGGTTTCTAATCTTTCTAATCCACATAGTAAATTTGGATCATAAGATAAAGGAACCTGGTTATCATTCCCAGGTGCGGGTCTAAAGTCTTTCAAATTTAAGTCCTAATACCTTTACCTCTTTTCAAAAGCCATAAACTAAGACTGAATAAGATAATAATAAAAAAAAGAATCATTAAAAGAGCAAATTGTACTGTCATGTTCATAGAGACTAAATCAGAAGTTCCTAACACTCCTTGTCTTAGAGCATTCACCATGTAAAGAATCGGGTTGGCATAAGATACTGTCCTCCAGAAATCTGGTAACATATTTATTGAATAGAAAATGCCTCCTAAGTAGCTTAAAGGGGTTAAAATAAATGTTGGGACAATTGATACATCATCAAAAGATTCAGCAAAGAGAGCGTTAAGGAAACCTCCTGTAGAAAACAAAACAGAAGTCAAAACTATAACTAATATAGTTAAAGACCAGTTTTGAACATGCAATTCTGCAAAAGGTAAGGAAACTAGAGCTACTAGAACTGCAACAACTAATCCTCTTGCAACACCCCCCAACACCCATCCAGTTAAAATCACATAATTAGGAACAGGGGTAACTAAGAGTTCTTCTATGCTTTTCTGAAATTTAATACTGAAGAAAGAAGATAAGACGTTTGAATAGGTATTATTGATTACAGACATCATTATCATTCCAGGAACCATCCACTGTAGAAAGTGAAACCCATTCATGTCGCCTATTCTTGAGCCAATAATGACTCCTATTGTTACAAAATAAAGAATGATCATGATTGCAGGAGAAACAAGAGTTTGTAACCAGATTCTTGTAAATCTATGAATTTCCTTCCGTACAATGGTCAGAAGTGCATTTACTTGCTCTATAACGGTCATTTTTCTTCTTCTAAAAGCTCTTGATTTTGTTCTATATCTTCATCTTCTTGGTCTACTAAATTAACAAACAACTCCTCAAGTCTTCCCGTTTCATTTCTTAAACTCAGCACTCCTACACCAAGATTAGAAAGTTCATTAAATAAAGCGTTTAATTCTTGTCCCTTCTTTATTGTGACGGAAAGTTGTAGAGAGTTTTCTAATTTACAATGAAAATCCTTCATGGAAGGGCTTTCTTTAAGAGGTTTATCAAGATCTAAAACAAATGTCTCCTTTTCCAACCTAGCTAGTAACTCTTGCATACTTGTGTTCTCTATAATATCCCCTTTATCTATTATCGCTATATTTCTACAAAGCCTCTCTGCTTCTTCAAGATAATGGGTAGTTAAGATAATAGTTACACCTTCTTGATTCATCTCAGTTAAAAAATCCCAAAGAGATCTTCTGAGTTCTATATCTACACCTGCGGTTGGTTCATCTAAAATCAATAATTTAGGTCTATTAACTAAAGCTTTTGCTACCATCACTCTCCTTTTCATTCCTCCAGATAAAGTTCTAGCCTTTTCATTTCTTCTGTCCCATATATCAAGTCTTTTCATAAAATATTCAGCATTTTTTTTGGCATCTTTAAAATGTAATCCATGATATCCAGCCTGATTTCTTACTATGTCACCAACAAGTTCAAATTGGTTAAAGTTAATTTCCTGCCCCACTACTCCCAATTGTCTTTTAGCTAAAGAATGGTTTTCGTCAATGTCTATACCTAAAACTTTAACTTTTCCTGAAGTTTTAGTAACTAAAGAGCTAATCACACCAATTGTTGTTGTTTTACCTGCACCATTTGGACCAAGAAGAGCAAAAAAATCTCCCTGTTCGACTTCTAAATCTATCCCTTTTAAGGCATGTAAATCTCCCGCATAAGTCTTAACAAGATTTTTGATTGATAATGCTTTCTTCATAATTACTGATTTAAAACTTGTATCATTCCTGGAAAGGGGATTCTAAACTGTTCTGACAGATTTTCCTGAGTAAGAAGGAGATTTAATTCATTAGAAGCCTGAGAAGGCCCATCTGTTCCAAGTGGAAAAGTTCCGAAATGCATAGCTATAGCTTGTTTTGCATCTAAAGCTTTGAAAGCCTTAATTGCTTCTTGTGGTCCTAAATGACTTGATTCCATAAAGTCTCTAGGTAAATAAGCTCCTATTGGTATCAAGGCTAAATCTGGTCTACCTAGGTTATTTCTGATCATCTCAAAGTGAGGACCTTCAGCTGTATCTCCAGTAAATAAAATAGAATTAGTCTTGGTTTTTATAAAAAAACCGCCCCAGAGTGATTCATTTATGTCGAATCTTCCTCTAAAAGACCAATGTTGTGCTGGAACAAAGAATATTTCTAAATTAGAGAAGGAAGTAGAATCCCACCAATCTAATTCAATTAATCTATCTTTATCTATAAATTTGAGATATCTAGAATTGCCTAAGCCTACTACAAATATAGGTTTGAACTCTTTTTCTATTTTTTTTAGGGTTGGTAAATCCATATGGTCAAAATGATTATGACTGATAACTACAAAATCTATATTTGGAAGATCTTCAAACTTTAGTCCTGGGTTATGGGTTCTTGAAGGTCCTAATCTCCCAAAAGGGCCACATCTTTTAGACCATATAGGATCAGTCAATATATTCACACCATCTAGTTGTAATAAAAAAGTTGCATGATTAATAAAAATTAATTGATTCTCAGAATTATTGAGCATAGAGGGTGTCACTTGTGTTATTTCTCTCCATTCCCATTTTTCATCAGAAGAAGCATTAAATCTCCAAGGTCTTAATTTTAAAAACGAAAAGAAGGACTTTCTTTTTTCTGAAGGAACTAAATTATGAAATTTATTGCCGTCAAAGTGATCACTTGGAGGCCCTTTATAAGAAGCATTCATGAAAGTTGGTACTAAGAGCAGTAAGAAGAGGAGAGAGAGAAACCTCATTATAGATTTTTAAGTTTATTTTCCTAAAAATCCCATACCCTCTTCTAGACCTCTCAAAGTTAAAGGAAACATGTTGTCCTCAATTAAACTTCTAGTAAGTTCTACTGAAGCACTATATTCCCAATGGTCTTGGGGTACTGGGTTAAGCCAAATAACCTTTTGATAAACATCCATTAATCTTTTCATCCATATTGCTCCAGCCTCTTCATTCCAATGCTCTATACTTCCTCCTGGATTGGTTATCTCATATGGAGCCATAGTTGCATCCCCAATAAAGATTATCTTGTAGTCTGAGGAATATTTATGAATAAGATCTTCTGTATACAGCCTTTCATTTTGTCTTCTTCTGTTGTCTTTCCATACAGTCTCATAAATGAAATTATGGAAATAGAAATATTCCAAATTCTTAAATTCAGTCTTACAAGCTGAGAATAGCTCTTCACATATCTTGATATGAGGATCCATAGAACCTCCTACATCAAAAAAAGCTAAAACCTTAACCGCGTTTCTTTTTTCGGGTCTGTATTTAATATCTAACATTCCTGCTTTTTTTGCAGTTGAACCAATAGTTCTGTCTAAATCAAATTCCTCATCTGCACTGTCTCTTATCATTTTTCTTAATCTTCTAAGGGCGAGCTTGATATTCCTAGTGCCTAACTCTACATTGTCATCCAGATTTCTAAATTCTCTTGCTTCCCAGACTTTTACAGCCTTTCCTTGCTTTCCTTCTCCACCAACTCTAATGCCCTCGGGATGTTGTCCATCGTTACCAAAAGGCGAAGTTCCTCCAGTTCCTACCCACTTATTTCCACCTTCATGACGATCTTTTTGTTCTTCAATTCTTTTTTTAAATTCTTCAAGTAATTTTTCCAATCCTCCCAAAGACTCTATTTCAGCAAGTTCTTCTTCAGTTAAAAATTTTTGAAATTCAGATTTTAACCAATCTTCAGGGATAAGCATTTCCAAGACATCATCTATACTCTCAATTCCTTTAAAATAAATATCAAAAGCTCTATCAAATTTATCATAGTGCTTTTCATCCTTAACTAAGATAGCTCTACTTAAATAATAAAACCCCTGCATATCAGCAAAAACAAGGTGTTTACCTAGAGCAGCATTAAGATCTAACAGCTCTCGTAGAGTACAGGGAACACCAGTAGATTTTAGTGTATGAAAAAGAGATAAGAACATAATCGCTTAAGTATTACCCTCTCTTCTAGCCATAAATGCTAACCTTTCTAAAAGTTGGACATCTTGTTCATTTTTAATCAGTGCACCATAAAGAGGTGGGATAGCTTTATTGGGGTCCCTGTCTTTAAGAATTTCATCAGGAATATCATCAGCCATAAGAAGTTTTAGCCAGTCTATTAATTCCGATGTAGATGGTTTTTTTTTCATTCCAGGCACTTTTCTAATATCAAAAAATATATCCAACGCTTCTTTTACTAGATTCTTTTTAATCTTTGGATGATGAACATTAACTATTTGCTGCATAGTTTCTCTATCAGGAAAGTTAATATAATGAAAGAAACACCTTCTTAAGAAAGCATCAGGTAATTCTTTTTCATTATTACTAGTTATTATCACTACAGGTCTTTTAAGTGCTTTTATAGTCTCTTTTGTTTCATAAACATAAAATTCCATTCTGTCTAATTCTTGTAGAAGGTCGTTCGGAAATTCAATATCAGCTTTATCAATTTCATCTACCAAGAGGACTACTCTATCTTTGGCTGAAAAGGCCTCCCATAACTTACCTTTTTCAATGTAATTAGATATATCTTTTACTCTCTCATCACCCAATTGTGAATCTCTTAATCTAGTTACAGCATCGTACTCATACAATCCTTGACGTGCTTTTGTAGTCGATTTTATATGCCACTCAATCAGAGGCATCTTTAAGGAAGAAGCAACTTCATGAGCTAACATTGTTTTTCCTGTACCAGGCTCACCTTTAATTAGAAGTGGTCTCTCTAACGACACTGAAGCATTAACTGCCATACTTAAATCTTCTGTAGAAATATACGAATCAGTCCCTTTAAATTTCATAATTAATCCTATAAGTTATTTTTGGAGCGAAACTTTATCATAATGAATTAGATACTCACTAATTGTATCTAATTCTTTGGTAGTCTTAACTTTGCTATTTGCCTAGCTTGACCAATTAAATTGCCTGATGAATCCCAAATTTCATCATCTTCTTCAAGAAATCCTGAGGTCACAAAATCAGTTTTACCTCTCATTTTAAGTGGTCCAGGTGAAGGTTTCTGCATCAAATGAAGAGTTAGTTCTATCGAAGGTACCCAACCTCTAGAGCCTAATCTATTAAAAATAGGAGGAGACATGGTGTCTAAGAAAAATATAACTGAAAATAGGTCAGCTGGCTCTCCTCCAGGCCAAGACATATAAGCATCTAAACAAGCCCTGTCTCTCTCACGATCTTCTTCCCACCAATCGCTATTAGGAGTAAACCTTCTATCGATTTGTCTTTCCAGAACTGGGGTAAATCCTTCTTTGTAGGGCATTTTGATACACTCTTCTATTGGTGGAAAGTCAGGGGGCCCTCTTTCTTGAAGAGTATCGCCCTTGGATTTTGAAAAGTCAGTAAAACAAGCAGTAAATCTTATCCTCTCTTCTTCTCCTTGTATAAATCTTAGTAAAGCTGTCGAGACACTTCTTCCAATATTAAGTTTTTCTATTTCTAATATAGCTTTTCCTGACTCAACTCTAGATAAATAGTGTCCTGTAATAGAAAGAGGATCTTTATGATCTAAACATTCTGATAAAGCTCTAGCTGCTGTAGCCATTGAATAGCCTCCGTTAGCAACCCCTCCTATGTTCCAATCGTCTGTTATCTCTGCTTCCCAGGTATATTCGTCTTTTCTCTCAACAGAGGTATCCTTAAGAAACTTTGGGTAACCTATTTCTTGACTCATAAAAGTTTAATTAAGAGCTTTCTTTCTTCATGAGATAAACACAAAAAACTAGAATCACTGTCATTACTATTTCAAAAGCAATAGCTGAAGTTAAGGGGTCTGCACCATGCACTACAACTGATAAGCTTCTAAAAATAGCAGCAGAACCCAATAGGGAAATAGAGGCATAAAGCCAAACATGCTCACATCTGTATGCAGCTATACAAGAAAATAATCCAGCGGTAAAAAAGAAAGCGGAAAAGTCACCAATCTGAGTATTACGTGCCATTCCATCTAACAAAGGCATTTCTAGACTTAATGCTGCAGTTTCGGGATCTATAATCCATACCAAACATATCCCAAGCATAAAAAGACCAATAATTCCTGATAATATTCTTGCAATCATTTTTAACTCCTATTTTTTATAAAAAATTCAATTGTTTGGTTTTACCCTAATAAGTTTTCCCCCTTGAGGGTTTAGCTGATTAGGAAATTCATCTGTTGCTAATACTAAACTGCCATCTGGTGCAGTAACAACATTTCTTATTCTTTTCCCTAAGGCTGCAAAAAGAATTTCTTCTTCTATAAATTTATTTCCATTTAAAGAGATTCTTCTTACATCACCTGGTACCAATCCAGATATAAATAAATTACCTTTCCATTTAGTAAATAGATCACCATCATAAAAAGTCATTCCTGAAGGAGCTATTGAGGGTATCCAGTAATGTACTGGTTGTTCCATTCCTGCTTTCTCCTTAAACGGTGAAATAAGAGCTCCAGAATAATCAATACCATAAGTAATAACAGGCCAGCCATAATTTTTTCCTTTCTCAATAATATTTAATTCATCTCCGCCTCTAGGGCCGTGTTCATGTTCATAAACTATGGATCCCTCTGAATTTGTGGCTAAGCCTTGTTGATTTCTATGGCCATAAGACCAAATTTCTGGTTTTGCACCTGGGGTTGATAAGAAAGGGTTGTCCTCTGGTATTGAACCATCATCATTGAGCCGAATAACTTTACCATAATGATTATCAAGTTTTTGGGCCATTTCTCTGTAACTAAATCCGTCACCTGAAGTTATTAAAAGAGTTCCATCTGCTAAAAAGGCCATTTTGGCTCCGTAGTGATTAGAGGTTTTTCTAGAAGGACTAGCTTCAAATATTGTCTTAACTTCTGTCAAAGCAAGTCCTTCTAGTTTACCTCTTACTACCCTTAGAGTGTTTAGCCTTTTATTAAGAGGGTCTGTTTCGGAAAAGGCTAAATAAAGATATTTATTCTGAGTAAAATTTGGGTGCAATACTATTCCCTCTAATCCACCTTGACCCCTAAACAGGCTATCTGGAACTCCCTCCACAGACTCTTCTAAAAGATTTCCATTTTTTATCACCCTCAGTTTGCCAGTTTTTTCTGTAACTAAGATCTCATTATTTGATATAAAAGCTATTCCCCATGGAAAACTTAGTCCCTCTGCAATAGTCTCAAACTTATATTCTTTTTCTTTAATATCTGAATAACTAAAAGAATAAGCAAAGCAAGCTAAAGTTAATATACCTATTTTAAAAAGATGTTTTTTCATATTTCTAACCTATTTAATCTAGATCCAAAAAAATGGCCCCCTAAATAACCGCAGATAATTAATGTAACCTTACCTATAGATGTTCTAGCTCCAGCTAAAGCATCTACTCCAAAGAATATTAGAGGCATTAAGTAAACTATAGACACAAGCGCCATAGCGCCCGCTATACCATAAGCATATTTCTTTTGTACATCAACCCACTTCAACAGAACCCAGGTGACGGCAAAGCTAATAAAGAAACCCATAGTTATAATTGATAGTAATAAAGGAAAAGGTGCTGGGGGAGCTGGTGTTAAAGACATAAGAACAAAGTCATGGTATATGCTAGAAAAGAAAATCTCTAAAGTTATCGGCATATCAATGCTTGTTAGCCAAATTAAATTAGAAATCGTTGTCTGAGCTCCAACTAAAAAAGAAACAAAAAATATAGAAAGAGCTAGAAAAAAAACTTTTTTTGTTTGTTTTATCATCATTATTTATCAATATACATGTTTTGTTTGAATGAATAAAACTGAGGCTTAATCTCTAATTGTATTTGCTACATCAGTAAGCATCATACCTTCAATCATCTCTTTATTAGCTTTCTCTCTGGCTTCCATTCTTATAATCTCTTTTTCGTTGATTCCTAGCTCTGTAAGCACTTCCCTGTTGTGCTGTCCTAGTATAGGGGCGTGAGATTTTGGAAAATCATTTTGATTTAAAAACTCAAAAGGTGGTCTAGGTAACCTCATTTTTCCAGCTACCGGGTGTTCTATTTCAACAAGAGATTCTTGTTCTTTAACTTGGGGATCTTCATGAATTTCATCTAGGTTGTTTACTATTGCTACTGGTATGCCCAGATCATCAAGTTCCTTTCTTAATTTTTCAGCATCCTTATCTTGTAAAATTTTATTTACTTTATTAACTAGATCTTCTGCATTCACTACTCTTTGCTGCATTGTTGAAAATCTTTCATCTTCATACAGATTAGTTCCTACGAGTTGACAAAACTTTTCAAAATCCGGATCAGCCACAAGAATAATACATATACTTTTGTCCTTAACCTTGAAAAGAGGAAAATAGTCAGCTAGCTCCCCAGCATTTACCACCCCTTCGCCTAAAAATGTCCTTGACCACATAACATCAGGCCAAATGTAATACAAAGCTGAATCAAGCATCGAGATGGGAAGGTATTGTCCCTTGCCGTGCTTCTCTCTGTAGAATAAAGCGGAAGAAATGGATTGTGCTGCTGTCAAACCGGTAACCTTGTCAAAGACTATAGTTCTGAATAACTCTGGTCTTTCCGAATTCTGTGCAGAAGCAGTTCCTGCTGTTGCTTGCACTAACGGATCGTAAACTCTTATGTTCTTATAAGGACCTGTTTGTCCATAGCCTGATATAGATACGTATATAATTTTTTTATTAATACTCTTTACTTTGTCATAATCTATTCCTAACTTCTTTACCACTCCTGGTCTATAGTTTTCTATCAGAACATCGGCATGCTTAATCAACTCTTTTAATGCCTTAAAGTCTTCCTTATTTTTAAGGTCTAAGGCTACTGAGCGTTTATTTCTATTTATAACTGAAAACATGGCACCCATGCCTGCTCTTGTGCCGCCCATAAACCTTGCTAAATCTCCAATCCCCGGAGGCTCGACTTTTATAACGTCAGCTCCTTGATCAGCTAAGATCATACCTGCAAAAGGCCCTGATACTGTTGAAGTAAGCTCTATAACCTTCAAATCTTCTAGTGGTCCTGACATCTACGTATCTCCTTCAAAAATTCTCCCTTATAATAAAGCAACGTTTATGTCTAAAGAACAATTTTTTGATATAGGGGTTAATTTAACCCATCCATCTTTTGAGAAAGATTTGCCTCAAGTTATAAACAAAGCTTTATCTGTCGGTGTAAAAAAGATGTGTATCACAGGTACAGATCTAGAAGATAGTCTTAAAGCAGTTGAGCTATCTCTCTCTTCACCAGAAACTCTCGTTAGTACTGCTGGTATTCACCCTCATAATGCAAGACTTTACTCAAATAACTACTTTTCTGAAATTTATACTCTCTTCAATAACAACCGGGTTGTAGCGATTGGAGAAACCGGACTAGATTTTTATAGAAATTATTCATCACCTAAAGAACAAAAAAGAAGTTTTGAAGCTCATCTTGAAGCTGCTATTGACCTTCAGATTCCTTTATTTCTTCATGTCCGAAAAGCACATAAAACTTTTATTGAGATGCTTAACCCAGTAAAAGATTCCTTACCAAAAACAGTAGTTCATTGTTTTACAGGTTCTAAAGATGAATTAATTCAATATATAGAGATGGATTTTTACATTGGGATAACTGGTTGGATCTGCGATGAAAGAAGGGGTGGTCACTTGAAGGAACTAGTTCACTTAATCCCTTCTAAAAAATTACTTAGTGAGACTGATGCACCTTATTTGATACCAAGAGACCTAGATTCTCCTAATGATGGAAGAAATGAACCAAAATATCTTCCTCACATCGTAAACGAAATTGCTTCGAACCTTAACAAAGACAGATCTAAAGTAGCTAATAGAATATATAAAAATAGTTGCGAGTTTTTTGATTTAGATAGATAAGAGCCGTTCTATATCCTTAGCCGTAAAAGGCCAAAACAATTCCTTATCATTAGCTAATAATACTGGTATCTTGTCCCAGTATTTTGTATTTAGTTCCCTTGTTTCATAAATATCTTTCTTTCTAACAATGTACGAACCAAGATCAAGACCTGCCAACATATTTAAAGTCTCTTGGCAGAAGGGACAATCCTTACCTGTAATAACTATAAGTTCTTTCAAGCTACTCCACCTGAACTCTTAAGAGCTTTTATTTCCTTATCTTGTATACCCAAACTCTTTAGAATCTCCTCAGTATGTTCACCAACTAATGCTGGTGGTGACTTGACTTCAGGCGATGTCTTCGAAAATCTAGGTGCAGGTGCAGGTTGGATTACTCCCTCCATTTCCATAAAGGTTTCCCTGGCTTTATTATGAGGATGATAAGGCGCTTCTGACATATCTAATACTGGAGAGAAGCATACATCAGTTCCTTCCATTAACTTGCACCACTCATCTCTAGATTTTTGTAAAAATATCTTAGTTATCTGTTTTTTTAGTTCTGGCCATGAACTTCTAGACATTTGATCATCAAAAGCAGGGTCTTCTAAAGAAGCTATCTCTCTTAAGATTTTGTAAAACTGAGGTTCTATTGATCCTATTGATATATATTTTCCATCTTTACACTCGTAGCTGTCATAAAAATGAGCTCCACCATCTAGTAAGTTGTTTCCAAGACCATCCTGCCAGAGTCCTGTGTTATACATTGAATATATCATGGTCATTAGTAATGCTGATCCGTCTACCATTGCTGCGTCTACTACTTGTCCACTTCCAGATTCTTTTGTTTCTAGTAATGCACAAACTATTCCCAAAGCCAGCAACATGCCACCTCCTCCAAAATCACCAATAAGATTCAGGGGAGGTACTGGGGGTGAGTCTGGTCTACCTATTGCTGCTAAAGCACCTGATAAAGAGATATAATTTATATCATGTCCAGCTGCATTAGCTAAAGGGCCTTCTTGACCCCATCCTGTCATTCTTCCAAAAACTATCCTCTTATTTCTTTCTAAGCATACATCTGGTCCTAAACCCAATCTTTCCATAACTCCAGGTCTAAATCCCTCAAATATGACATCAGCCTTTTCAACGAGTTTTAGTACTATTTCTATACCGTCTTTATTTTTTAGATCTATTGCTATGGACTTTTTACCTCTATTTGAGGTTTCTTGTCTTGACCCTCCTCCAGAGGTTGAAGCTCTATCAATTCTAATAACTTCTGCCCCTAAATCAGCAAGAACCATTCCGCAAAAAGGTCCAGGCCCTATACCTGCCATTTCTATTATTTTTATTCCTTTTAGTGGACCCATAAAAATCTCCTTTTATTTATTTTCTTTACCTAAAGGCTTAAGAATAATCAATAGTTGTGGTAACAAAGTTAACGCTCCCATTAATGCCATAAACATTGCTAGTGAAACAAATAATCCAAAATAAACAGTTGGGTTAAAGTTTGAAGTAACTAGAACTAAAAATCCAATGATAATTGTCGAAGAAGTATAAAACATAGCTCTTCCTATAGTGCTATGACTATTTTTCATTGAAACTTCATAATTAGATGATTTTATAAACTCCAACTTAAATCTGTGAATATAATGAATGGTATTATCTACAGCCATTCCTACGCTAATAGCTGCTACAGTAATAGTCATAATATCTAAAGGAACCTTCATCCAACCCATTGTTCCTAAAACTACCGATGCCGCTAAAAGATTTGGAACCATTCCTATGACGGCTAAATAAATTGAACGGAATAAAATCCCAAACATAATCATTATTACTACAAAAACCACTCCTAAAGTTCCAATTTGAGAGCTAAACAGGCTTTGTAGCATGTTGTTGTAAAGTACTGCTAAGCCAGTTAATCTATACTCTCCCTCTTGAAATCCAAATTTATCTTTTAAAGTTTCTTCTATTTCAAATAATAAATCATTTCTTTTTAAGGTTTTACTGGTCTCTAAAACTCTAGAAGATATTCGCACTTGATTTTCATCTGCACTTATATAAGAACTAAGTAAAGTGTCTTTTATATCTTCAGGAAGAAGGTTTTTTACTAATGCCAAGTCTAATTCAGAGATAGGTTCTCCTTCCTTTAATTCTTCAGCTACCTTTATACCGCTTGCAACAGACAAAACTTTACCTACTTCGGGTAAAGAATCTATGTAGTCATGAACTGCCTCAAGTCTTTTTATATTTATAGTATTCCACCAGTACCCGTTTGCTTCAATTTCATCAGAACCAAAATCATCTTCGAAATCTTCATCAAGCCCTGATCTCTCTTCAAAAAATTCTTTGGGTGCTTCTAGAATAATATCTAAAGGCGCAGTACCACCTAACTTAAGGTCCAAAAGCTCCATGCCCTGATAAATTTCAGTTGATTCTTTAAAGTAGTCTATAAATCTATTCTCTACAGTCAGCTTACTTATACCAACCAGAGAAAATATTAATAACAAAGCGCTTAACAAGACTACAACCCTTCCATTTTTGGAAGTAAACGAAGAGAAGTACAACGTAAATCCTTTAGTAAAATCTTTTTCGGAATCAGAATTTAATCTATTAATTAAAGACATGATTGAAGGAAGTATTGTGAAAGTGAAGATAAAGGCGAAAAAAATTCCTACAACCATCATCCTTCCAAATTCAATGACAGGTTTAATCTCACTTATTGATAATGAAGCAAAAGCAACCATCGTAGTTAAAGCTGTATAAAGGCAAGGCTTGAACATCTCTTGGATAGTTAAAGAAACCAATTCCTTCTGAGATAAAGAACTCTCTCTAGTTGCTATTTCTTGATATCTTACGATTATATGGATAGATAAAGAGATTGAAATAATTAGTAAAAGAGCAATAAAGTTTGAAGATACGACTGTAACGCGCCAATCAACTAACCCTAAAAAACCTACAACAAATAAACCTACTACTCCACTACATAATAGTGGCAGCACAACCCATCTAAGCTGTTGAAAGACGATGCTTAAAGTCAGAATAAAGATTAAAAATACTCCCACCCCAAAGTAATTTAAATCACTTTTAACAAATCTCATCATGTCAGATGCGATCATTGCTGTTCCTCCAAGGTACAGCGAACCAAATGAAGAAGAGTCTTTAAGAATCTCTCTTACTTCTTTAACAAGCTTATCTCTTGCTTCTGCTTCTTTATTGTTTAAATTGCTAATTAAAGAGTTAACTTCATCTATCTGATCCTGGATAGATAAATCTCCATCTTCAAGAAGCTTGTTTAGTTCATATCGGGTTTGTATAGCTCTATCATATATTTCATTTTCTGGAAGATTCAATTGTAAGGCAGTCGTTTTTCCATCTTTACTTACAAGTAGTTCGGTGTAGAGAGGGCTATCCTGAAATTCCTGCTTAGCTAAACTTAAATCTACTCCTTCATGCTCAATGGTCTTTAAGTTATTAGCTAATTCACTCATCGACATTTTTGGACTAAAGAGTAATGGAGCATCTAGATAGCTCAGTACGTCAGTAACTCCTTCAAGCTTTTCAAATCTATTTGTAAGCTTCCTTACATTCTTAATACTTTCTTCAGAAAATAATGGCTTTTCTGGAGTAAAAAGCACTACTAGAAAATCCCCAGTTGAGTAAGAGCTACTTATTTCTCGATAATACTTTAGGTCTTCGTCATTCTCTAAAACTAAAGAATCAGATGAAGCTTCAAGTTTGAAATTAGATACATATAAGGTAGATATAAAAAGTAAGAACAATCCAATGACTAATACTATAATTGATCTTTGTGATATCAACGAAGCGAATGTAGTTAGGGCTTTATTAAACATTGTTGAAGATTATTTTCTAGCTGATTGTCCTAAATGCTTAAAACCTCTTGCTTCTGCTAATTCTATTTGTTTCTGTCTTTGAGCAAATCTTGTTTTATCTTCTTCGGAAGAAATGTTATAGCAATAAGGGCAAGAGACTCCCTTTACATAATGGACTGAAGACTGATCATCTTCAGAAAGCGGTCTTCTACATCCAAAACACTGGATGTAATTCCCCTCATCAAGACATCGGTCTACTGATACCCTTTCATCAAAAACAAAACATTCTCCTTCCCACAATTGGTCCTCTTGATTTACTTCCTCTAGATAATTAAGTATTCCTCCTTTCAACTGAAAGACATTTTTGAATCCTTGATCAATTAAAAAACATGAAGCTATCTCACAGCGAATTCCCCCAGTGCAATACATTGCTATTTTTTTTTCTTTAAGATGTGAGGAATTCGTTTCTACAAAATCTTTAAACTCTGTGAAATTCGATGTTAGGGGACTGGTTGATCCCTTAAAGAACCCTATATTAGTTTCGTATTCATTTCTTACGTCTATTAATAAAGTTTCTGAATCTTTAATAAGCTTGTTCCACTCAATAGGTTGTAAAGATCTCCCGCGTTCTTTTAAAGGATCAAACGTACCGTCTAACGGAAGAATTTGATTCTTAAAACGAACTTTAAATCTCTTAAAGGGCGTTTTATTAG
>CAZMZZ010000014.1:0-3382 GCA_964571215.1 uncultured Gammaproteobacteria bacterium | reverse complement strand
GGAAGAATTTGATTCTTAAAACGAACTTTAAATCTCTTAAAGGGCGTTTTATTAGACTCCGACCAGTTAAGGCACTCAATATATAGCCCATACTTATTTCTTAAAAGATTAACTAATTCTAAAAGGTCTTTTTTAGAGCCAGACAAGGTGGTATTTATTCCTTGAGGGGTGGATACAAAAGTGCCCAAAATTTTTAGTTTAAATCCTAGTCTTTCTATATCTCTACCTAACTTCTTATACTCTTTTAAAGAAGCTAACTCATAAAAGCTTACGATAGTGCTTGATTTCATAGAAAAAGATTATTGGGATTTGTCATTCTCATTACCCCCAAGACACTCTGGAGAAGAGTTAGTCTCTTGTTTCCGTTCTTCCCATTCTTGAGGCGAAAAAGTATGAAGAGATATCGCATGTATAGGTCCTGATATTTCTTCGTTTAAATGTTTATAAATGATTTGATGTCTCTCTACTAAGTTCAAATTAGAAAAAACATCAGCAACTGCGACTATGCGTATATGGGATTCAGAGCCAGGTTCAACATTATGCATATGACTTTCATTTATAATTTCTAAATGCAGAGGTTCGATTTCGATATTTAATTTTTTTTCTATAGTTTCACAAATTGACATATTATTAAAAGTTCATTTTAGATTCTTTAGAAAGATTTTAATTGCTTTCTAGGTTAAGTAAAAATTTTTTACGTTCTAGTCCTCCACCAAAACCACCTAGCCCGTTTGAAGCAACTACCCTGTGACAAGGTATTAATAAAGGTAAAGGATTCTTTCCACAAGCGTTTCCCACAGCTCTGGCCGCGTTATTGTTACCTATATTTTTTGCTACTTCCAGGTAGGAGGAGGTTGAACCATACGGAATTGATCTTAGATATAAAAGAACTTTTGTTGTAAATCTTGTGCAATTAATTTTAAATCTAATATTAAATTCTTTTCGACTACCTTCAAAATATTCCTTTATCTCCATGGCTTCTCTATTAAATCTAGAATGATCTCGTTGCCCTCTTCTAGATAAACCTTCTAGACCAAAAAAACTAATTTCTAGTAGATGTGATTCATCGGCCAACAATCCTATTTTTCCTATTTTAGTGATTATAGAAGTCTCAAAAAACAACTTATCTACCTTTCCATATCTTGGTATCAGGATTTTTTATATTCTTTTCATGATCAGTTCTAGATAACCCATAACCTTTGACAAGAAGAAGAGCGAAACAAAAGGAGATAACTGTAATGGGGATATACCAAAGAGCTAATAAGTCTAAGGTCGCCTCTGGTACTTCTCCTGGATTAACTTGAGTAGGGAATTGAATAGCACTAAGAATAAAACCTGTAATAGTAAGTCCAAAACCACTTATTGCCTTATCTGCAAACGACCTCGCAGAAAACAAAACCCCTTCTTCTCTTCTTCCAGTATCTAATTGAATTTCTTCCACTAGATCCATAATCATGGATCCAAGAGTAACAAAAACTATTATCGCAGAAGCTACATTTATAACTACATGGCAGCATAATAGTGGTAAAAGAAGAGGATCGTTATTTTCAGGAAAGATATCAAGAAGTCTTAAAACAAAGGGGAGAGCTGCAAAAAATATTTGAAATAACCAAACATACATAACTGTCTTCTTTTTTCCAAAATATTCAGAAAATCTGGGTGCTAAATATAGAGCTAAAAGAGGTGATAGATAAATACAGAGTCCACGAGTTAACATATCATCTAGACTTAATTCCCAAAAGAAGCTATCAAAATAAATTGCCATAGCTGCTTCTATTCCGCCAGCCATTGCAGCAAACAAACCTGAAACAAAAAGAAACATATAAGAGCGGTTTTTTAATAAAGTCTCCTTAAGTTCCCTGAGAACATCTCTTAGCTTTACCTTCTTTCTTTCTGGAGGCTCAATTAGATTAGGAATGTGTTTATGAGTCCCGATACTGGTTACTAGTATTCCTACAAGTATTAATAAAGAAGCAACCAAACCATATTCTGACCAAGCATCAGGATTGTACCTGCCATCTAAGAATTGATCAGTTTCATATCTTGGAGCAAACCAAAACCAAACTAAGTTATATGTTGTAAGTCCTCCAACCCATCCAAACAGATACCTGTAGGAAAGTAGTTCTGTTCTTTCTACATAATCATCAGTTAATTCTGGTCCTAGAGAAGTAGAAGGAATTTCATAAAAAGTAATAAATACTCTAATAATGGTGGCACAGATAAGTAAATATGAAAATAATTCCCAATCGGTTAAATCCTTTGGAGGAGACCATAAAAAGAAGTATGTCAAAGTAACAGGTAATGCTGCTGCGTACATAAAGGGATGTCTTCTTCCCCATCTTGATCTAAATCTATCAGAAAAGTATCCCACTAATGGGTCTGTTATAGCATCTGCAATTAAAACCAGATTTAAAGCTAAACCTCCCATCCATGCCGGAAGGCCTAAAACTGAACTGTATACAAAAAGTACAAAATAACTAAATCCGTTATTCTTTATTCCAAAAGCACTCGATCCGTACCCATAAAAAAATTTAGTAGAAAAGGTTAATTTTGTTTTTTTCTTAAACTCTTCCATGATTCTTCAGTTATCACTATTATGTTTATGAAGATTACTGTAATAACTGATAAATGCCAAAAAGTAAGTATAGAAAAATTTTAAATATTAGCGGGGAAGATTTTAGTTTTCAAAACCCTTACTCTTTACCAGACAGAATTAAGAAAAAAATAAAAAATCTAAATAAGAACATTGGTGACGTTTTTTTTTCTGAAATTGAAAATGCTATAACTACATATAAATTTGAAGAAGCTGTCTTTAGAAGAGCTCCATCTTATACGGATATAAGAATTCAGCTAGATGAAATTTCATTACAATCAGAAATGTTGCATGAAAAACTAGGAAAACTATATCCAGGGGCTAGATCGTTTCTTCTGCAAAGCCACTTATCTTCTAACAAAGATTATAGATATCTTTCTACTTTAAGGGCAGGTTTGGAAACCTTAAGAATTACTTCTGAAAATGCAGTTGATAGCTTAAAAGGAAAAAAAGGAAGACCGGTTAATGCTTTTGGTTTACTTCTAATTGCTCAGTTGGCTAGAAGTTGCCTAAAAAATACTGACATTAACCCCTCCCAAAATAATCCAAGTTTCATGGAGCTAGTGACTATCATAGGAGAAACGGTCAACAACAAGAATCTCAAAGATATAGTTGCAGATTCTTTAGAACAAATAGGTAGATAGTTTATTTGAAATCTACATAGATTGGGGAAGACCAAGCTCTCTCTTCAGACATACTTAAACAGTCATCATCTTTTGAAGTCCTGTAGTCTCCATAACAAATATTGACTTCTAAACAGTTACCCTGATCATCATAATTACACCTTAT
>CAZMZZ010000013.1:0-38162 GCA_964571215.1 uncultured Gammaproteobacteria bacterium | reverse complement strand
TACCGACCTCAGCATTATGAATGCTGCGCTCTAAACCAGCTGAGCTACATAGCCAGAAAGAGGATTGTCAAAGTCTGGGTTGTTAAAGTCAAGTAAGCTTTACACATTGAATCTAAAAAGTATCACGTCTCCATCTTGCACAATGTAGTCGCTACCTTCGGATCTTAGTCTACCAGCTGCCTTTGCACCACTCTCTCCTTGATGTTCTATAAAGTCATTGTAAGAGATAGTTTCTGCTCTAATAAAACCCTTTTCAAAATCGGTATGGATAGTTCCAGCCGCTTGCGGTGCTGGGGTTCCCTTTTTAATAGTCCAGGCTCTTGCTTCTTTTGGGCCTGCTGTAAAGAAAGTTTGTAAATTAAGAAGTTCATAACTTGCCTGGATAAGTTTATCTAACCCAGGTCGCTCCATACCCATATCTTGGAGTAGGGAGTCTCTCTCGGTTTCGTCAAGCTCTGCAAGCTCAGCTTCTATCTGATTACACAAAGCCAGAACCTTAACTTGTTTAGATTTTGCATAATCTTCTAATGTAGATAGGTATGGATTATTTTTATCCTCTTCCGCAACGTTAGCCACATAAAGGCAGGGTTTTATAGTTATTAACTGCAAATCCTTTAAAAAAGAATGATTTTCTCCAACAAGAGAACCATCCCTAGCTTGCACACCCCGATTCATTTCTTCTTCTAGTTTAGTTAAAACTTCTAATTGATTAGCAGCTTCTATTTCCCCACTTTTTGCTACTCTCTCTATTTTTTCTTTAGCCTTAAATACGGTTTCTAGATCGGCAAGCAACAACTCAGTTTCTACTATTTCAACATCCGATACAGGATTAATAGTCTCTTCAACATGACTTATACCGCTATCCTCAAAACACCGAACTACGTGAATAATCGCTTGCGTTTCTCTTATATGAGATAAAAATTTGTTACCGAGTCCTTCGCCTTTAGAAGCACCTTTTACTAAGCCAGCGATATCAACAAATTCTGTAGTGGCAGGGATAGTGTCTTGGGGTTTTACTATTCCAGAAATTTTCTGCAGTCTCTCGTCAGGGACAAATACGATACCTTGGTTTGGCTCTATAGTACAAAAAGGGAAGTTTTCTGCCTCTATTCCTGCTGCTGTTAAAGCATTAAATAGTGTGGACTTACCGACGTTGGGTAAACCTACGATACCGCATTTTAAGCTCATACTTAATTTTCTGTGTGAAGTTCTAACATGGCATCTTGCCATTTCCCAGCTATCACTTTATCGATAATAGGTAAGACATTTTGTAAAGCTTTTTCAGTAGTTTCTCTTTCTTGTTTTGGACCTCTACTCAAAACATAATTCGTTACATCTTGTTCATTGCCTGGGTGATCTATTCCTATACGTAAGCGTTTAAATTCGCTTTTTCCCTGCAAGTGATCAATTATATTTCTAATACCATTATGACCACCATGACCTCCTGACTCTTTCAATTTTAACTTACCTACCGGTAGATCTAATTCATCGTGAACAATCAAGATATCCTCTAAGTTAATTTTTAAGTACTTCTTAATTTTTTGGACCGCTATGCCACTCTCATTCATATACAAAGAAGGGATGGCCAAGTGCAATTTAAGGTCATGAAGTTTTTTACAACCGTAGTTACTGGAGAATTTTGTCTCTTCTGCTAAAGCAATATCGAAATGAGTGGATAATAGTTCAATAAATCTTATCCCCACGTTGTGTCTGGTTTCTTCATAATCTTTTCCCGGATTACCCAGACCTACAATCAAGAGGTTCTTCATAGACCTATAAGAAGTAATTATTTTTGATCATCTGAAGATTTTGCATCTTCATCTGGAGTATCAGCTTGTTTCTCTCCATCCTTAGCACCGTCTGCTTCGGCTCCTTCCTTAGCTTCTCCTTCTTCGCCTTCTTCTCCTTCTTCGCCTTCTTCTCCTTCAATTTCCTCTTCTTCGGGTTCGATATCTATTACTTTAGCTTCTGTTATAGAAACTACCGCTTGATCTCGATCCTCCCCCTGCGCCAAAATTGGTATCTCTACTCCTTCAGGTAAATTAAGGGCAGAAAGCAAAATTGAAGAGCCCAACTCTAGTTCAGCAATATCCACCTCGATGTATTCTGGCAGGTTTGAAGCTAGACAACTTATATCAATATCATTAATTAAATGACTTACCACTCCGCCCTGATTTTTTACTCCTATACATATTTCTTCGTTAAGGAAACGTATAGGAACCGATAAACTGATTCTTGAATCAGGGTTTACTCTCATGAAGTCCGCATGTATTAATCTGTTAGTTTGAGGATGTCTTTGTAGTTCTTTAACTACTACATTTTCTTCTTTACCGGCAACAGAAATTTTCAGGATCTGAGTAGAAAAGCCTGATACGGCGGCCGCTTTAGAAATATCTTTTTCCATGATAAAGACTCTTTGGGGTTCAGCTTCACCCCCATAGATCACACCAGGAATGGATCCCTCTCTTCTAAGAGCTTTATTGGCAGATCTGCCTTCAGTTTCTCTTGTTTTAGCTTCTAAATTAAGTTCAGACATTACTTATTTTATTTCCTTAAGTCTTTCTACAAGAACATAGCGCTTATAGATTCTTCGTTATTTAGTCTCCTAATAGCTTCTGCTAAAGTTGGTGCTAAAGTAATAGATCTTATCTTTTTACAAGATTTAGCAGAATCTGAGAGCGGTATACTATCGGTTACAATTAATTGATCAAGGT
The DNA here is from genome assembly GCA_964571215.1 of uncultured Gammaproteobacteria bacterium. GTDB lineage: Bacteria > Pseudomonadota > Gammaproteobacteria > Magnimaribacterales > Magnimaribacteraceae > CAJWPI01. The sequence goes on along the minus strand of CAZMZZ010000013.1, from coordinate 35,448 downwards.
CTGATTTAGAAATCTTTTGTATAGCAGTACCTGATAGGACTGGGTGAACGGTGTAAGCTAAGACTTTCCTAGCCCCTTTTTTCTTTAAGGCTGTAGCTGCATTGCATAAGGTTCCAGCCGTATCAACCATGTCATCTACGATAATACAGTCTTTATCTTTAACATCGCCTATTACGTTCATCACTTCAGATTTATTAGCTTCATCCCTTCTTTTATCTATGATAGCTAAGTCTGAAAGGCCTAGGACTTTTGCGAGAGCTCTTGATCTAATAACTCCTCCAACGTCAGGCGACACAATTAATTTATCCTTTAAATTTTGAGTGATTATGTCGTCATGAAAAATTTTTGTACCGTAAACGTTATCTACAGGAATATGAAAAAAACCCTGGATTTGTTCAGAGTGGAGCTCTACGGTTAATACTTTATCAATACCTGATCTCTCTAAAATATCAGCCATTACTTTCGCGCTGATAGGCATTCTTTCTGATCTAACTCTGCGATCTTGTCTGCCATATCCGTAATAAGGAATAACAGCGGTAATTCTTCCTGCAGAAGACCTTCGGATAGCATCCACCATAATAATTAGTTCCATTAAGTTGTCGTTTGCAGGCGCACAAGTTGGTTGAATAAGGTAAACATCTTTACCTCTAACATTTTCTTGTATATCAATACTGATCTCTCCATCACTAAAACGATTTGCTTTTGCTTGTCCTATTGGAGTTCTTAAGCTTTTAGATATGGCTTCCGCAAGTGGTCTATTTCCATTTCCTGAAAAAAGTACTAGTTCGTTTCTATATGCGCTCATCTTATCCTCAGCATCTTTTTATTTGGCTGGGGTGGTAGGATTCGAACCTACGCATGGCGAGATCAAAACCCGCTGCCTTACCGCTTGGCTACACCCCAAAATTCTGATTGTGTATTTTATTCTATTAATTGTAATAAAGGGGAGCGATTTATACTTTTAACTAAAGTAGCATTTGGAAATTTTTTTAAGTTTTCAGATACCTGTGCGTGATTTTCAATATCTAAAAATATCGCGGAACCTGTACCTGTAAGTTGAGGATTTCCTATTTTCTCTAGCTTATTAAAGAGATCATCAATTTCGGGATAGGTTTTTCTAGCCCAGTTGGAGAAACTATTTTTACTTATTCCTTGTTTGAAATCTTCAACACTGATAGCAACTTCTTTATCTAAAGTTAGATTTGCAAAGGCTGTCTTTGTACTTATTGCAGTTTCTGGAAAGATAAGGATAAACTTTTTTGACTGAAGATCAATATATTCAAGAATTTCCCCCTTTCCCCTTACCCAAGCGCTTTGCCCATGAATAAAGAAAGGGACATCAGACCCTATTTCAGCCCCTATTTTGAGTAATTGTTTATGGCTTAATTTAGTTTTCCAAATTTTATTTAAGACTACTAGAGTAGTTGCAGCATTGGAGCTACCACCTCCAAGCCCCTTCTGTATAGGTATCTTCTTTTGTAATTTAATTTTGACCCCTTGATTTGCATTAGTAATCCTTTGCAAGACTTTAGCTGCTTTCAAGATCAGGTTATTTTCTATGGGAAAAGGGTCTTCCATCAATTCAATACCTTCTTTAGAAAGTTCAAAGCTCATTTCATCCGATAAATCGATAAGTTGCATAGCTGAAGCAATATCATGGAAGCCATCACTTCTCCTTTTCAACACTTGTAAATGGAGATTTATCTTTGCAGGAGAGGATATCTTAATTTCTTTCATTAACTTGCTTGACCAGTATGAGGACATTGGTCTCTCCATTTTGAAGAGTAATTCTAGAAGGTATGTTGAAACCACTGATTATCTTTCTGCCTTCAGGATAAGCAATGTTCCATTTACTATTAGCTACTATAGGCTTCTCCCCAAAAATTGCATTAAGTAAATCTTGAACACTTAGGGTTGCAGTATTTTCTTGTGTGATGGATATCTCTTTAATTAATTCGTTTAAATTAATTTCATCGTTTAAATTAAAGAATAAAACTTTCTCGGGGAGGAAAGGGCTATGACGCAGTCTAATATTTAATAGATTGTTTTTATTAGCTAAAATGAAGTTTCCTTTTTCTTTTAAAGAACTAATTTGGATCTGAAATTTGCCTTCTATTATAAAATTCTTTTCTAAATTGATAATTTTAGGTTCGGAAGGTTTAATATTAACCAGTTTACTAGAACAACTTGAGAAAATAAGAAGACTAAGGAAAAGAAAAAAAGTTAATTTGAGAGTTAAACGATAATTGTACATGGGGCTATTATAAGTCTTAATAAATCCTTTAAAGATGTTAGAGAGTATATTAAATAAGTTATCAGAAGTGTCCGATAGATTCTATGAAATAGAAGAGCTTCTGAGTAAACCTGACATAATCAACGATCAGGAGAACTATATTGCTCTTTCAAAAGAGTATTCTGATCTCACTCCGGTTGTTAATTCTTATCAAAAACTTTTAGAAGTTCAGAAAAACATAGAAGATACTTCTAAATTAACGGAGGATAAAGATACTGAGATAAGGGATTTAGCAGTTTCAGAATTAAAAGATCTTAAAGCTGAAGTAGACGCTTTAGAATTGCAACTTAAAGGTCTTCTGCTTCCTCAAGACCCAGATGATTCTAAAAATGTTTTCCTAGAGATTCGTGCAGGAACTGGTGGAGACGAAGCAGCTTTATTTGCTGGAGATTTATTTAGGATGTACTCAAGATTAGCAGAAAGAAACAATTGGAAAATAAATGTCATTAGCCTAAGAGAAGGTGATCATGGGGGTTATAAGGAATTGGTTGCAGGCATTCAGGGCAAAGAAGTCTATAAACAATTAAAGTTTGAAGCAGGAGTTCATAGGGTTCAAAGGGTACCAGAGACAGAATCTCAGGGTAGGGTGCATACCTCTGCTTGTTCTGTTGCTGTCCTTCCTGAGATGGAATCTTTAGGGGAAATAGAAATAGATAAAAATGATTTAAGAATCGACACTTTTAGAGCTTCTGGGGCTGGTGGGCAACACGTAAATAAAACCGATTCTGCTGTACGTCTGACCCACTTACCCACTGGAATAGTTGTGGAATGTCAAGATGGTAGATCTCAACATAAGAATAAAGAAAAAGCTATGTCACTTTTGCAATCAAAATTGATGGACACTGAAGAAGAAAAGAAAAAAGCAGAAGAAGCTGAGAACAGAAAGGTTATGGTAGGCACAGGAGATAGATCAGAGAAGATCAGAACTTATAATTTTCCTCAAAACAGAATTACTGATCACAGGATAGAAATGTCATTACACAATTTAGTAGACTTTCTAGATGGTGATATTAAAGCTATGACAACGGCTTTATTGGAAGAAAATCAAGCAAGAGAACTAGCTAATTTAGAGAAATCATGATGGAAACGGAATCAGCTTTAGATTTTGTAAAGAGAAAATCATCTTCTCTTCAAGATACTTGTTTTACTAATAAACTAGACATTGAAGCAATGGTTTGCTCCACACTCGCATTAAGTAAGGCAAAACTTTATGCAGATCTTTCCTCTATTTCAGAAGATCAAAAAGAGTCGATTTGTTCCATGATAGACAGAAGGGAGTTAGGAGAGCCTCTAGCTTATATCTTAGGAGAAAAAGGGTTTTGGGATATAAATCTCAAGGTAAATAAACACGTGCTAGTTCCAAGACCTGAAACGGAAACGATAACAGCAGTTGTTTTAGACTTATACAATCAAGAACATAAGAGAGTATTGGATTTAGGAACAGGAAGTGGTGCATTAGCCTTATCGCTTGCTAACTCCAGAAAAAAATGGGAAATCTATGCAACAGATATATCTTTTCAGGCTCTTAAGGTTGCAAAAGATAACAAAGATATTCTCAAAAGGAAGGTTTTTCTTATACAAAGCAATTGGTTTAAAGCCTTTAAAAAAGAAAGTTTTGATCTTATTGTCTCTAACCCTCCTTACGTGAGATCTTCAGATAAAAGATTGAAAGATGATGGTCTTAGATTTGAACCCGCATTAGCTTTGGTATCAGGAAAAACAGGGTTGAAAGATTTAACGGAAATTTGTATTAATGGCTTCTCTTATTTAAAGCCAGGGGGAAGGATTTTTTTAGAACATGCCCCCTCACAAGAGGATTCTATAAAAGAGCAATTCTTGGTATCTGGATACACCCAAGTTAAATCTTTAAAAGACTTTAACGGAGATGTAAGGGTTACAATGGCTTTTAAGGCTTAAGTGTATTCGTTTGTAGGACATAACCTAGGCAATGATAAATAAAACAAAAGAATGTTATTAAAAGGATATATAGAAGGCTATTATGGTCGTTTACTCAGTTGGAAAGAAAGAGTAGGGCTGATCAAAGCTTTGGGGGAGGCAAAAGCAGATTTCTATATATACGGTCCTAAAGAAGATCCTCTTCATAGGCTGAATTGGATGGATTTGTATTCCCAAGAGGAAGAAAATGAATTTAAAATTTTCATAGAATCAGCTATTACGAACAATATAAAGCCTTATATTTCATTATCTCCTGGACTAACCTATGAAAAAAAATCTTCTGCATTCGCAGAAGCTCTTTTTAAGAAGCTAGATCAATTTCAAGAAATAGGTTTTAAAAATTTTGCTATTTTTTTTGATGATATAGAGTTAGTAAAAGATGCTGCTCTAGGAGAGCTGCATGGAAATTTAATTCTTCAAGTCAGGAATTACTTGAAGAATGATGAACCCAATTCTCTTTTAATTTGTCCTAGTGTTTATTGCAATAAGTTTGCGAAGGGTAGTCTTCAAGAATCAGAATATTTAAAAGGTTTATCGCTTAATATCCCCTCTACAATACCAGTTCTTTGGACAGGAAAAGAAGTTGTTAGTGAAGAGATTTCAAATTCTGATTTGGAAGATTTAAGCAAAGTATTATCCAATCCAATATTGGTTTGGGATAATTATTATGCAAATGATTACTGTCCAACTAGATTCTTTGTAGGACCTTATCTTGGGAGATCTTTTACTGAAGAAAGCGCTATAGGTTGTGGTATTAATCCGACTGGACTGCCTCTTACAGATTCTCTTATCTTTAAACAGATGACACAACGTTATAGTACAGAAGAACTTTTAAAGGAATTTCAAGTACCTGAAATCTTTTTACGTGTTCTCCCTTTTTTTTCTAGTCCATTTACTAAAGAAATTTCTGAAAATCAATATAAGTTACTAGACGATGTTGCAGAAGTAGCCAAGGCTTTATGTATAGATTGGAAGAGTTCTTTGCAATTAGAGTGGGCTCCATTCCTATGGTCTTTTTTTAATGATATTCAATTTAAAAATAAGAGTAAGATGAAAGGAAAACAAAAGTCACTTGAAGGCTGGGCTGCTCAAAGATATTCTGATCCGTTGAATAAAATACTAAATCAAAAAAAGGATAAATAAAAATGTTAGGAAATATGATTAATAGCCAGTTGTTGATATCTGGTTTAATAGAGCATGCTGAAAAATATCATGCAGACACAGAACTAGTTTCTCGAACAGTCGAAGGTCCTATACATAAGTATACCCTTAGCGATGCTGCGAAAAGATCACGTAAATTAGCAAACGCTTTAAAAAGGTTAGATATTAAAGAAGGAGATTGTGTTGGTACTCTAGCCTGGAATACATTTAGGCATTTTGAGCTGTATTTTGGTGTATCGGGTATAGGTTCGGTTGTTAATACAATAAACCCCAGACTTTTTCCCGAACAAATGACTTATATTATTAATCATGCAGAAGACAAATATCTATTTGTAGATCTATCTTTTGTAGGGCTAGTTGAGTCACTAATAGAGAATTTAACATCTGTAAAAGGTGTAATTATTCTTACAGATAAAGAGCATATGCCAGAAACTTCTTTAGAAAATGTTCTTTGTTATGAAGAATTATTAGAAGCTGAATCTGAAGATTTTGTTTGGCCAGAGATGGATGAAAATACCGCTTCAAGCTTATGTTATACCTCAGGCACTACTGGTAATCCGAAAGGCGTATTATATTCTCATCGTTCCACGATATTACACACGTGGATTGCTAGTTCAGGTAATTCTATGAGTGTATCAAGTTCGAGTGTGATCTTGCCTGTTGTTCCAATGTTTCATGTAAATGCATGGGGAATTCCATATGCTGCAGCTATGTTTGGTGCCAAGTTAGTTCTGCCTGGACCTGCTATGGATGGTGCATCTCTCTATGAATTAATAGAATCCGAGAAACCCCAACTCTTAATGGGCGTTCCAACAGTTTGGCTTGGTTTACTTCAATTTCTTCGAGAGAGCAACCAAACCCTAGAATCAGTAGAAGTAGCTTTGGTGGGTGGTTCTGCTGCCCCAAGGGCAATGATTCAAGAGTTTGAGGAAAAACATAATGTCTTTCTTGTACACGGTTGGGGGATGACGGAAATGAGTCCATTAGGCACTACAACTGTAAAAACTTCTGATATGGAAGGAATGGATCTAGAAAAGCGTTATGACTTACAGCAAAAACAAGGCAAAGCTTTTTACGGAGTGGAAATGACTATAGTAGATGAAGAAGGAAAAGATTTACCAAGAGATGGAAAGGCTTTTGGAAGACTTTTAGTAAGAGGTCCAGCAATAGTGGAGAAATATTTTAAAAGCAACGAAACTGCACTCGATGAAAGAGGTTGGTTTGATACGGGAGATGTTGCGAAAATTTCAGAAGATGGACGTATGGAAATTGTTGATAGAAGTAAAGATGTTATTAAATCAGGAGGAGAGTGGATAAGCTCTATAGATCTAGAAAATGCTGCAGTAGGGCATCCTGCGGTGGCAGAGGCTTGCGTCATTGGGGTTTTGCATAGAAAATGGGATGAACGACCTATTCTGTTAGTTGTTAAGGTAGAAGACCAAGAAACTTCTAAAGAAGATATACTGGATTATCTTAAAGATAAAGTTGCTAAATTCTGGTTGCCAGACGATGTAGTTTTCGTAAACGAACTTCCTCATACGGCAACAGGAAAACTTTTAAAAACAGATCTTAGAGAAGAATATAAGGAATTTTTGATAAAATAAAAAATAAGGAGAAAAAAATGCAAGTAGTACCTGCGGAAAACATGAAAGATTATATTGGAAAAGAGTTGGGGGTATCTGATTGGTTTGTAGTAGATCAAGAAAGAATAAACCAATTTGCTGATGTTACAGAAGATCATCAATTTATACATATTGATGAAGAAGCTGCAAAGCCTCTTTTTGGTTCAACTATTGCTCACGGTTTTCTATCACTATCTTTACTTCCACATCTAGCTTCTCAGTCAGGAGGTTTATCTCCTGAAAATGTTAAAGCAGGAATTAATTATGGATTAGATAAAGTCCGTTTTATTAATCCTGTTCCTTCAGGTTCTAAGGTAAGGGTAAGAAGCACTTTAAAAGATGTAACAGAAAAAAACCCTGGTCAATGGCTCTTAAAATCTGAAGCAGTAATGGAAATAGAAGGCGTTGATAAACCTGCTTATGTTGCTGAAAGTTTAACTCTGTTTATCACTTAAAAGACTAGGAATGAGCGAAACTGAAAAAGTAGTCATCGTTACTGGTGCTAGCAGCGGTATCGGTGAGGCTACAGCAAGAATGCTTGTTGAGAGGGGGTGCAGGGTAATGCTTGCAGCTAGAAGAGAAGATAATCTTAAGAAGATTTCCAAAGAATTAGGAGAAAACAGTTCGTATTTTGTAACAGATGTTTCTAACCACAAGAATGTTTTAGCAATGGCAGAAGCGACTATAGATCTTTTTGGAAGGATAGATGTTTTAGTTAATAATGCAGGAATTATGCCATTGTCTTTGCTTGCTTCGAGAAGAGTTGATGAGTGGGAACAAACTATAGACATAAATATAAAAGGTGTTCTTTATGGGATAGATGCTGTTTTAACTCACATGATAGAAAGGGGGCGAGGTCATATCATTAATGTCTCTTCAGTAGCAGGCCATCGGACTAATGCTATGTCTTCAGTCTATTCAGGAAGTAAGTTTGCTGTAAGAGCTATCAGTGAAGGACTAAGACAGGAAGTAGCAGGCAAGGTCAGAGTTACAATAATTAGCCCAGGAGCCGTTACTACAGAGCTTGGTTTTAGTATTAAAGATGAAACAGTTAGAGATAATATGTTAAAAATGCTTGATCACGACTTCCTTGAGGCGAGTGATATAGCTTCAGCAATTTGTTATTGCGTTGAACAGCCTGACTCTTCTTCAGTGAATGAGATGATAATAAGACCTACTGACCAACAACTTTAAGGAATCAGTGACTTCAAAGAAACTTAGAAAGAAGATTATAGATCAAGCTATCAAAGATTTAGTTAAAGGAGGCTTGAGGTCGATAAATATGTCAGTCATAGCTAAAGAACTAGAAGTTGAAGAGACTGATATTTTTGAGTTTTTTTCTTCGAGAGAAGAAGTTTTGGTAGCTCAACAAGAACGTTTATGGAAAAAACAATTTTCTAGGGTTAATAAGCTTATAAAAAAAGCAAAAACCCCAGCGGATTTTAAAGAAGTATTTGAAAGCTTTTTTGATATTCTAGTAAGTTCGTTAAAAGAAAATGACCGTATTCAATTTGAAGTATTTTCTTTCGTACCAGCTTGTTTGGCCTACAGAGCAAAAGTAAAAGTTCGATTAAAAAAATTATTTTTGAAATTAATAAATAGAGGCTGGCCTGGGAAGACCCCTGAGGTTTTGGATAGACAAGCAGATCTGGTTCTGCTTACCTTTTATGGGTTTGTAGACTTTGTCGTACATTCGCAACCTACAGACAGCAAAAAGATATTAAGAGATTATAAAAATATGATTAATTTGCATCTCCAAGACAGGCTATTCTTCTAATCTTTTCTTGATAAGCTCATTGACTCGTTGAGGATTTGCTTTTCCTTGGGAAGCTTTCATTACCTGTCCTACAAAGAATCCAAGAAGTTTATCTTTCCCTGACTTAAATTGCTCTACTTGCTTGGGGTTCTCTTCTATAGATTTTTCTATGAGGGCTAAGATTTCTTTTTCATCAGTTACCTGTTTCAACCCTTTTGAGCTAATGATTTCATCTGGGCTTTTAGAGGAATTCCACATTTCTTCAAACACCTCTTTAGCCATTTTGTTGGAAATTGTTTTATCTTCAATCCTTAAAATGAGATTTCCCAAGTTTTTAGCATCTACCTTTGAATTAGTGATATTAAGATTTTCTTTGTTAAGAAAAGCAGACAGTTCTCCTATGACCCAATTTCCAGAGATTTTTGGTTTATTAGTGGTCTTTACGAGTGCTTCAAAAAAATTTGCAAGATCTTTATCTGAAGACAGTATTCCTGATTCATATTCAGTCAAATCATACTCTTCCATGAATCTTTTTTTCTTTTCTTGAGGAAGTTCTGGCATAGAGTCTTTTATTCCATCAATAAAAGCTTGTTCTATTACTACAGGTAAAAGATCTGGTTCAGGAAAATATCTATAGTCATTAGCAAATTCTTTTGATCTCATTGAACGAGTGATATTAGCATTAGAATCATACAACCTAGTTTCTTGGGTTATTTCTTGACCTGATTTTAGTAGGTCTATTTGCCTTTTTATTTCAAATTCAATTGCTTTTTCTACAAATCTGAAAGAGTTTACATTCTTAGTCTCGGTTCTAGTGCCTAAGACTTCTTCCCCTTTTTTTCTAACAGAAACATTTGCATCACAACGCATAGAGCCTTCTGCCATATTTCCGTCAGAGATTTCTAGATATTTAATAATCGAATGTATTGATTTTAAATAAGATACAGCTTCCGATGGAGATCTAAGATCTGGTTCAGACACAATTTCTAAGAGTGGTGTTCCTGCTCTGTTTAAATCGATTCCGGTCATACCTTCAAAGTCTTCATGTAATGATTTGCCAGCATCTTCTTCTAGATGTGCTCTTGTAATTCCTATTCGTTTGTTTCCATCCTGTTCGGAAATAATTTCTAAGTAACCTTCTTCTACTATAGGATTTTCTAGTTGACTAATTTGATAACCTTTAGGTAAGTCAGGATAAAAATAGTTTTTTCTTGCAAAGGTTGTAGGGGTGTTTATTCTTGCTTTAGTAGCTAGCCCAAACTTAATTGCCATATTCAAAACCTCTTTATTCAATACAGGAAGTACTCCAGGAAGACCAAGATCAATATTACAAGCTTGCGTATTAGGTTCTGCACCAAAGTTTGTACTCGATCCTGAAAAAATTTTTGATTCAGTTGCTAACTGCACATGAACTTCTAGTCCTATCACTGCTTCCCACTCTGAATTTATTGCATTCATTTTTTAACTAAATTCGGGTTTATTTAGATGCCAGCCAGTATTCTGTTGATAATTGTGAGCTGCTCTAAGTATTGCACTTTCTTCTAATTTATTAGAAATTAATTGAAGACCCATTGGTAAACCTTTGTGTAGTCCACAGGGGATTGAGATCCCCGGCAGACCAGCTAAATTAGCTGGAATTGTATAGATATCTTGTTTATACATCTCTACTGGATCTTTTGATTTGGAACCTATTTCAAAGGCTATGTCCGGTGAAGTTGGAGATAAAATAATATCAACCGAATTGAAAGCATGATTAAAATCTTCTGCAATTAGGTTTCTACATTTTTGAGCTTTAAGGTAATAAGCTTCGTAATACCCTGCTGATAAGGCATATGTTCCTATGAGTATTCTTCTTTTTACTTCTTGACCGAAACCTTCTTCCCTAGTTCTCATGTAGAGATCTTCTAGATCTTTTGGATTTTTACACCTATACCCAAATTTTACCCCATCATACCTAGATAGATTAGCTGAGCATTCTGCAGGAGCTATCACATAATATACTGGTAAAGATAAGTTTAGGTTAGGTAAATCTATTTCTGTGACTTTAGCTCCCAACCCAATAAACACTTCAATAGAATCTTGGATAGATTTTTCTAGGTATTTAGGCATGGGTGAATTAAATATCTGTTTAGGGAGACCTATTCTTAGTCCTTTAATGTTGTTTTGTATTTCTTTAGAAAAGTCCGGAACATCGACGTTTAAACTAGTTGAGTCTTTAGGATCAAAACCAGACATACAAGACAACATTAAAGCAGCATCTTCTGCTGATTTCGTTAGTACCCCTCCTTGATCTAAGCTAGAAGCAAAAGCAATCATTCCATATCTTGATACTCTTCCGTAAGTAGGTTTAATGCCTGTAATTCCACATAATGAGGCAGGTTGTCTTATTGATCCTCCTGTATCTGTAGCAGTTGCTCCTGCAACAAGTCTAGCTGCAACGCACGAAGCTGAACCCCCCGAGGAACCTCCAGGAACAAGATTAAGATCCCAGGGATTTTTTACTGGACCAAAGTAACTTGTTTCATTTGAAGAACCCATAGCAAATTCATCCATGTTTGTTTTTCCTAAGACGACAGCACCACTTTCCTCAAATTTAGATACCACAGTAGAAGAGTAAGGAGAAACGAAATTTTCTAACATCTTTGATCCACAAGTGGTTAAAACATTTTCTGTACAAAAAATATCCTTATGAGCTATAGGAATTCCTTCAAGTAAAGAATTATTTCTGTTCTTATATTTTTTATCAGAATTTTTGGCCTTCTCTAAAGCAGATTCTGCAGTGATAGACACAAAGCTATTTAGTTTAGGATCAAGATTTTGGATTCTGTCTAAAAAAGAGTTAACCAAATCTACTGAAGAGAATTCTGATTTTTTTAAGCCTTCCAACTGTTGCTTAATTGATAATTCAAATATCTCAGTCAATTTATTTATCTCCTTCTATAACTTTAGGTACTAAAAAAAGTCCATATTTTGTTGAAGGAGCAATAGCTAAATTTTTTTCTTTATTATCTGGTTCAGTTACTGCATCATCTCTTAAAGGTTGGGATATATCTAATGGATGAGACATAGCTTCAGTTTCACTTGTATCGCATTCATTCATTTCCTCTACAAGGCTAAGTATTTCTTCTAAGTCCTCTTTAAGAGAAGAAAAATCCTCTTTTCTAATATTTATTCTAGCCAGATATGCTATTTCTTTTAGATCCTTATCCTTTATTGACATAACTCATTTTATTTTAAAGATGCTAATTTATCACATTCTCTCTTGCTCAAAAACTAAGCTATTGCTAGAGTGTTCTCCCTTTTTCTAATCAAGACCAAAAAGTACGGGGAGAAATGTTAAAAAGACTAAGAGGTTTATTTTCAAATGATCTTTCTATAGATCTAGGTACTGCAAATACCTTAGTGTATGTAAGGGAGAGAGGAATCATTCTTGATGAACCCTCTGTAGTTGCCATAAGGACAACAGCAGGACAAAAAACTGTGGTGGCTGTAGGAACAGAAGCTAAGAAGATGTTAGGTAGAACGCCTGGTAATATTTCAGCAATAAGACCTTTAAAAGATGGAGTTATCGCTGATTTCCAGGTAACTGAAGAGATGCTCAAACATTTTGTGCAGAAAGTTCATGAAGATACTTTCGTTAGACCAAGCCCTAGAATATTAGTCTGTGTTCCTTGCCAATCAACTCAGGTTGAAAGAAGAGCTATAAGGGAATCAGTATTAAAAGCTGGCGCTAGGGAAGTTAGGTTAATTGAAGAACCTATGGCTGCTGCAATAGGAGCAGGATTACCAGTTGAGGAAGCAAGCGGATCAATGGTAGTTGATATTGGAGGAGGAACAACCGAAGTAGCTATATTAGCTTTAAATGGAGTTGTGTATGCTAATTCTCTAAAAGTTGGAGGTGATAGATTAGATGAATCTATAATTTCTTATGTTAGAAGAAATCAAGGAGTTCTTATAGGAGATGCTACAGCGGAAGATGTTAAGAGATCGATAGGTGTAGCTACCATTGAATCCGAATTAAGAGAAATGGAAATTAGAGGGAGGAATCTAGCTGAAGGAATTCCTATCTCTTTCAAGATAACCAGCAAACAAATTTATGATGCCATGTTAGAACCTCTGTCAGCAATTGTTCAGGCTATAAGGGCAGCTTTAGAATCGTCACCTCCAGAATTAAGTGCTGATATCTCAGAAAAAGGGATAGTACTAACTGGAGGGGGTGCAAGGTTGAATGATATTGATGTTTTGATTGCTAATCAAACTGGAGTGCCAGTTGTGGTAGCAGAAGATCCTATGACTTGCGTTGCTAGAGGCGGAGGAAGAGCCTTAGAGATTATGGATAAGTACGATATTGATCTATTGTCTACAGAATGACAAGATTTTAAATTGTTTTCTGGTTATCATTTAATAATGCCAGCAAAACATAAAGTTTCCCAAATAAGTAGTGAGGCCATTTTTGCCATTCCTTCAATGGGAACTAATAAGCTACTAATATCAATTTTATTTTGCTGTATTCTAATTTCCATAGATTTTAATTTAAATTTATCAAAGTCCATAAGAGGATATGCAAAGGATATTCTTCAACCTTTTTCTTATTTAGGATATCTTCCTAGGATTCTTAAAGATAACTACAACTATTTTTTAACCTCAAGAGAAACATTTTCTAAAGAGATATTTAGATTGAAAGAAGAAAATGAAAAATTACTTATAACGAATTCTCTCTTGGAAGAAGTGACTAAAGAAAATAAGTCTTTAAAAGCTTTATGGAGTTTGACTAAGTATGATTTAGAAAAATATATCCTGGCTAAGAAACTATATATTTCAAATAATTATAATAACCCTGTATTAACTTTAGACATTAGTAATTCTGGGGGTAACCTAAGATCTAATTCACCTGTATTTACTAGATTAGGAATAATAGGATTAACAAGATCAGTGGGATCACAACACGCTGAAGTGACCTTATTACATGATATAAATTCAAAAATACCTGTTATTTCTTCGGAAAACAGGACACATGGAATAGTTCAAGGAGGAGGTTTAGGAAATCAAGGAAAACTAATCAATATAAAGAAAACAGCTTCATTGAAAGAGGGAGAACTTCTTTTATCTTCAGATCTAAGTGGTATTTTTCCCTCAGGTTTTTTCGTAGCCAAGATAATGTCAATTAAAAAAGAGTCTGATAATGAGTTCTTAAGCGTAAGCGTCTCTTTTTTAGATGTACCCACTAATGAAGATCTGTTTTTAATTTTTAATGGAGTTTTAGATAGAGATGAAAAGTAAGAATTCTCTTTTTATTTATTTTAGTCTCTTTTTTGCTTTAGCTCTTGATGCAACTTATCTTTTCCCTTCTTTTGAAGTTGTTAGGCCTTCGATAGTTCTTTTGGTAATTGTTTATTGGAATATTGCTCTACCTGATAAAGTAGGAGTATCTTATTCAGTTACGATGGGTCTTCTTCTAGACTTATTAAGAGGATCCATCCTAGGATCCCATTCTTTAATTTTTGTATTGATTTCTTATCTTTGTCAGAGGTTTTTTTATCAGTTTAGGGTTATGTCCTTATTTCAACAATCTTTTATTCTATTTATAGTATTTTTATTAGTTAAGATGTATTGGGTAATAAACAGTTCTTTATTTATGGATCAAGAAATAGAAATGCTTATTAATAAAGAAATCCTAATCAATATGGTTATTTATGCTTTATTTAACAGCTTAATTTGGCCTTTAATTTTTTCTCTTTTACGACCTTATAGAAGAAAATGGATAAAGTAGAAAGATTAATAGAAAAAATTTTTGTTTAAGGAGAAATTCTAGTTGCGAAAGATATCGAATCTAATCTCTATTTTTTTGGTTTTTATAACTCTTTCTATTTTTAGTTTATCTTTTCTTCTTACTAACCCTATTTCTTCTAAGAGTCTGATTGAATCCATTAGTGAGTTTTATGGCTATAAAATTGAACTTTCATTCTCTGCACTTCATTGGAATCCGATTACCCCTAATTTAGAATTCAGTAAGATTCACCTTAAGTCAACAAATTCTTCGGAACCACTCTCTATCACATTAGAAGAAGTCAATGTACAGCTTAACCTATTGACTTTATTTACTTTAAAACCTATCTCAAGTTTTAGTGCCAATGATGGAAGGGTTCTTTTGAAAGAAATGCCTGCACCATTTAAAGCAACTAGTCTTCAAGAAAATACTTTTTTAAGTAAAGTTCTGTCTTTAGATTCAATAATAATTGAGAATATAAAATTCCGTAATCTTGAGACAAAAGAATCGCTCTTTGAAGTTAAGAGATTATATTTAAATAGATTTAGAGATGAAGACTATCAATTCTATCTATCTATAGAAGATACCCAAAAAGGCGATTTAAGTTTAGTAATAAAGCCGTCAGATCTTTCCAACAAAAAAGGATATATAAAGGGCTACTTAAGATCTAATAAATTTAAGATTCCAAAAACATTTTTGCAATCATGTAATTTCTGTCAAACCCTGGGGGGCATAGAAGGCGAAATTTGGATATCTATCTTAGATAGCAAACTTATAGCTCTAGATGGGAAAGTAAAAGCTGTATTAGATTTTTCAGATTTTAGCCAATTAGAAACTAATGTCTCTCTGCTTCATAGCACAGGCCCTTCACTCTTATTTACAGATATTTTAGTTTCGAACCAAAAGGAGGGGTTTAATTTTCCTGACACTTCTCTCATAAATAGTTCTGACGGCTTTGTCTTTAGAGTATCTTCTTTAGAACTTAACAATGACATAGTTAAGCAGAGCCTAAGAAAATTTATTCCTAGCACAGACAAGAGTTTATCTTTTTCAGGAAATATTTCTAACTTAACTCTTTATTTACCCAATTTATCCTCTCCAAGATTAGGAGGTAAACTTGATAAATTAAGAATTTATTTTCCTAATTACGAAACTTCAGTAGAAAATCTTGATGGAAGATTCTTATTTTCACAAGATAGGTTTATATTTAAAGTAGATACAGAATTCTTAAAATTTACATCAGCAAATTTATATAAAGAACCCCTTGAGATATATGACTTGAAAGCAGACCTATTGGGTTCAAATCTCCACTCCCAATTTACTTGGGTAAACAAATATTTCTCTGCTTCAGTAGACTCTGTGCCAATTAATGGCAGTTTCTCAATTTATCCTCAAGAAAACCTGGAATCTTTAGAATTTAGCCTTATAGCTCACGTTAAAGACTCAAACTATAAAGAGTTTTCTAACTTAATACCTTCCTTGAATGGAACAAAAGGTATTATTTCTTGGATAGATTCGCATGTAAATTGTGGAAAGATAGAGAATGCAGATTTGGTATATAGAGGAATCCTTGGAAAAAGAAAGTTTAAGGAAACTCAATCCTTCCAAATGGGATTTGACTTTGAAGGAGCTTGTTTAGAATTTAATAATCTAACACTATCTGAAATTTCTTTAAGAGGTGAAGTACAAGATACAAATTTTCTTGGAAAGATACTTAAATCTAATCTTTCTGGATCTAATCTAATATCAGAAATAAGTATTTCTAAATCAAATAATAGCTTGCCTTCTTTTGGAGTGAGTCTTGAAGGAGAATTATCTGGACCTTTAAATACTTTATTCTTGATTTATCAAAAAAGTACTCCAGCATTTTTAAATAAAATCTCTACTGATCTAGAAGTTTTAGGAAAACACAGAACAACCTTTTCTTCAAATTTTCCACTTGATGGAGCTAAGATTGATCTTTTAGGCGAAAATTCTTTGTTATCTTTAAGATCCACAGTTTCTAAAGGAGAAGTAGTTTTATCTGATAATTTCTCTATAACAGATATATCTTCTTCATTAACTTTTGACAATGAGACTGGATTTGAAAAGAGCTTTATGACTTTGAAATTGAATAAAGTTCCTATGAAATTTGATGTTCAAACTACTATAGATAAGAAACAAGTTAAATCTACTAATCTTCACTCAATGTCTATTTTTTCAGATAGAGAGATAGAAAAGATTTATCCCCCTTTTTCAGGAAAAGTTAAAGGTAAAGGAGATTTCTTAATAAATTTTAAACTCTCAAGCTTTCTTCAAGGTTATCAGGAGATTAGACCTCAATTAAGCATAAACTCTTCTTTGAAAAATTTAGAAATACTTTTTCCTACACCTTTTAATAAACCTTTAGATAAAGAAAGCACTTTTAAAATAAAATCTACTCTAAGTTTTGAGAGAGATAATTTAGAGATAGAGGTAAATTACAAAGATTTTCTTAGAGGTAAGATATTTCTTGGTGAAGAAAAGCCCAAAGGCTTTATCACTCTCAACCAACAGACTTACAAAGGAGATCTTCCTGTAGATAAATTGATTATTACCGGAACAGTGGATTCTGTTGATCCTTTTGAATATTCCAGTTTTTCTGCGAGTGAGAACCAACTGTTTAATAAAGACCTGTTAGTTATAAAAGATCTTCAGATAAAGAATATCCTTCTTGGGCTGACTGTTCTTAAGAATACTAGCTTAGATATGGAAAGAATAGGGCAAGCTTCTAATTTTTATCTTTTAAATGAAGAGTTAAAGGGAAGTTTTTTTCTACCAGATAGATTAGAAAAGGGGGTAAAGATAGATTTAGATTATCTTAGGCTAACGAAATTTAATAAAGAAAGAGACAACCTATTTCCTTCATTGTTATCACAGCTCAAGTTTCCCTTGATGTTTTCAACTGCTGACCTTGAATTAGATGATCATAATTTAGGAAGTTGGAAATTTGTTCTAACTTCAGACATGAAATCATTAAAATTTGACGATATTAAAGGCAGGTATGGAGAGTGGAAAGTGGGTACATTTGGTGATAGAAGAGTTTCTCAGTTACAGGTTAGAAGAAAAGGATCTTATTGGAATTCTGATTTAAATACTTCTATCTATTCAGATTCTCCCAATAAAGGCTTTAAAGATATTTCTATGGATGTTAATTTTTCTTCAGAAAGAGTTGAGTTTTTTCCTGAAATTAGCTGGAAAGGTCTTCCACAAGATTTTAATTTTGAAGAATTTGAAGGCTTATTTGGATTTAGTATTGAAGAATTTCTTTTTGAAGATATTGGTGAAGAGCAAGCCCCATCTGCAGCTGTTTTAAAGTTAATTAGCATTTTTAATGTACCAAATACATTTGGAAAAGTTACTAATTTAAATTTCCTTAAAGTTTTTAAAAGAGGGTTTTATCTAGACAAGGCAGAAGGGCAGTTAAAGATAGATAAAGATAAAGTTGAAATTGATAAACCTATCATATTTTATAGCGGTTCAGGAAAATTCAAATGGACAGGTTTTGCAAAAAAGTCTGAAGAGGGAAACTTTTCTGATCTTGATTTAGAAGTTATTATGACTCTTCCATTAAGGGACTATTTACCTGTATCGGCCTTGGTTCTAGGAGGCCCGTTGGTTGCAGGAATAGTTTATATTGCAGGGAAAACTTTTAAGAGGAGTTTAGATAAACTAAGTAGTGGAAAATGGCGAATATGGGGAAAGATAGAAGATCCAAAAACTGAATTTTATGGTTGGTTTGAAGACAAGTAATCTTTTAAAAAGTTGAAGATTGAAAGATCTAAGAAATAGCTTAGATTGATCTTACCCTGTGCTTTACTGAACTTATCTTTGCCTTTTGTCTATATTTACATATAACTCTTCTTGATAGGTCAATTGAATGTTTTGTTAATAAAATTTCTTTAATTTTATTGTCAGTCATAGGACAAAATTTATCTTCTTTTGATATTATTTTAGAGATCAATGATTTTAGTGCAGATGGAGAGATACTTTTGCTGTGAGGTTTGGTGTTAACTTTTCTCTCTAAAAGATTTTTGAGTAAGATTACTTGCGATGGAAGTTGAATATAGTTGAAATTAACTATTCTAGATATAGTAGATTCATGAAGTTTTAGATCTTTAGCTATATCAGATAAAGTCAGAGGAGAAAGCCCCCCTTTACCATCTAAATATTTTTTTTGTTTCAATACTAAGAAGCTTGATATTAATAATAAAGTTTTTTGTCTTCTCTCTATACCTCTGACTATAGACTTAGCTTCTTCTGATTTATTATTAGATGAGCTTTCCATCTTATCTTTTATTTTTTCTATTAAAGCCTGGGACATGAAAGAATCATTTAAAGTTACTTCCCATTTCTTATCACCTCTTAAAGCTATTACATCTGGGTTAATATAAGAATTTTTCACTGAATCAACTAGATATCCTGGACTAAAATTTAAGTCCCTTATTAAAGTTTTGTTTTCTTCACCAATGTCTTTAAGGGTGATCAGGCCACTAGAAATATCTAAAATAATTTTCTTAATATTTTTTCTCTTAGTTTTATCAATATCAAGATGTTCTATTTGTACTAATAAAGACTCTGTAATCTTTCTATAACCACAACCAACAGGGTCTAAATTTTGTACTTTTCTTAAAATTTCTTCGATTTCTTTAGTTGTTATAGCTAATTTAAACTCTGTTAATACTATTGATTTGATATCGTTATAGTCTATATCTGGATCCAATTGACCATTTTCTTGAATTGAATCTATTAAATATTCGCCTATAAGAAACTGATGCTCTTTTAATCCTAGAAAGGAAAATTGTTCAGAAAGCTTTTCTTGAAGTGTTGTTTCAGTTGATAATTGTATGCTTTCGTATTCTTGGTTTTTTTGTGGGTTTACAAAATTGATATAACTATCAATTAATATTTGGTCTCTAAACTTATTAACTAATTCTTTATTGTCTTCTTCGTCCTGTGCTATTTCTACTATCTTAATGAGCTCGTTTCTTAATTCCCTGCCCGTTAGTGAGAGAATGTTGATTTGGTTAAGAAGAGTAGGGGTAAGCTTGAGGTTAAATTTCTGTGTTTGGAGAAACTTTTGTTTCATCTCTATACCGAAAAGTTTTTTCCTAAATACACTTCTTTGACTAATTTGTTTTTAGAAACTTCTTTAGGAGAACCCTCAGCAATCATTTTACCTCCATTGAGGATTACAACTTTGTGGCAAATTTGCATGGTATCTCTAACATTATGGTCACTTATTACTATACCCAACTCTTTTGAGTTTAATTTCATTATTGTTTCTTTCAAATCTGATACGGCCAAAGGATCTATTCCTGCAAATGGCTCATCTAAAAGCAGAAAAGAAGGCTTGTTTGCAAGCGCTCTAGCTATCTCTAGCCTCCTCCTTTCTCCTCCTGATAATACAAGAGCTTTAGAGTCCATTAAGGAAGAAATATTAAATTCCTCAGTTAATCTTTGCATTTCTTTAATTCTACTTTCTTTATCTAGGTCTTTTCTCTGTTCTAAAGCAGCTAATATATTTTCTTTTACAGTTAGTCTTCTAAAGACAGAAGCCTCTTGAGGTAAGTATGAAATTCCTTTCTTTGCTCTTAGGGAAATATTGTCTTGTGTTATATCTTTGCCATTAATAATCACCTTGCCTGAATCACAAGAAATAAGACCTGCCATGATGTAGAAGAGAGTAGTTTTACCTGCGCCATTAGGACCCAAAAGACCTAAAGTTTCACCTGAAGAAACTTTAATATTTACTAAGTCTACAGCTTTTTTATCACCATAGTTTTTAATTAGATTTGAAGCAGATAAGTCCATTTAAATTTCTTTTGAAGGTTTGGGAATCTTAGATGTAAGTATTTTTTCTTTAACAAGGTCATAGCGAATTTCATCAGCTTGGATTGTGATCTCATCTTGGAATAATTTGGCTGAATCTCTTAGTATTAATAATTCCTCCTCAGGAAAAAAGTGTACTTTTTTTGAATATCCTAGAATCTTTTTCTTACCTGAGGGGTCTATTTTTAATATTTCAGTTTCTGTGAATGTTATCTTAGTTGCATTATCTTTTATCCTTTCAAGAAAAAAATCATTAGACTTTAAGTATATGGTTTCTGTTTTTAAAGTTGACTTTGAACTAGAAAAAATTGTATTTTTATTTTTGTCTATATTTATTTGATTTGACTTAAGTTCATAATTCCTTTCTTCAGAAAGACTTCTAATAGAAGCTTTTTTTTGTAGAGAGAGAATATTAATTGTAGGATGGATTTCTGCTACAAGAGCTTCTCCATTGTGAGTAATTTTTTTCAAAGAATTAATTTCTAGTAATGGTTGAGATAGAAATATTTTTCCATTTTCTTTTACTCTCTTAGCTTCAAAAGATTTTATTTTGTATGAATTAATAGAGTTATCCTGAAAATGCCATTCGGGTTGTTCTATTAGAATATATTTATAATTTATATCCTCATTTAAGTCATTTTCTTTATCTGAAAAAAAAGAGTTGTTACTCATTAATATCCCAAGAAATAGACTTAACAACATGATAAGAGGAAAGAAAGCTTTCATTAAAGAAATTAAATTAATCCAGATTGCATTAGGTCATGCATTCTTATAACACCTATAGGCTTTTTCTTTTCGAGGACTATCAGAACATAAATTTCATGGCTTTGCATAAGCTTTACTGCTTCTAAAGCAAGAGCAGAAGAATCAATTGTCTTACAATCTTTGGACATTACTGATGAAATCTTTGTATTGTGAATTTCAAGTTTTTTGTTTAAACAGCGTCGCAAGTCCCCATCAGTAAACACACCCTTTAAGTTCCGCTTTGAATCAATTACTGCGGCAATCCCTAGGCCTTTATTAGAAATCTCTAATAAAGCTTCTGATAGAAGAGTATTTGGAGTCACCTCTGGAAAGTTCCTTCCAGTGTGCATTAAGTCTTTAATTTTTATAAGGAGCCTTTTCCCAATTTTCCCCCCCGGATGTGATTTAGCAAAGTCTTCTGAGCTGAAATTGTTTGCTTCTAGTAAAGCTACTGCAATAGCATCACCAAGAGCTAAAGCAGCTGTTGTACTAGCAGTAGGTGCTAAATCTAATGGACAAGCTTCTTGATCTACGTCAGTAGAAAGGTTTATATCAGATTGTTTTGCTATAACAGAATCTTTATTTCCAGTTATAGAGAATACTTTATTACCCTTGTCTTTTAAAAAAGGGAGAGTATCTAAGATTTCTTGACTTTCTCCTGAATGTGAAAATATTAAAATCACATCTTCTTTGGTAACAGTGCCTGCATCACCATGAAGTGCTTCGCCGGCATTAAGAAAGTAAGAAGGAGACCCTGTACTGGAAAGCGTTGCAGAAACTTTATTAGCAATATGACCTGATTTACCTATACCAAGAGTTATTATCCTTCCTTTCCTATTTAATAATTCGTCACAAAGGTTTATAAATTCTTGGTCTAAGGATTTAGACAATTTGATCAACCCTTTATATTCAATTTCTATTGTTCTTTTTGCAGATTTAATGTGATTTTTCTTATTCATAAGTCTATTATTTAAAAGCAAATTCTAAAGATAGGAAATAAATACTTAAAAATACTAAGCCCAAAATACTACTCGATTTTCTGGATCTTACATTGGCGTAATAAAGGTAAATAGCAAATAATAAGGTTGTTAAAAGAAGCACTACTAACAGATAATACCAATCAGAAGCATTCCAACCTACAGACATAATATTTTCTTTATTCATAAGTCCTGGAATAGCTAGTACAAAGAGCCCATTAAATATATTTGAACCTATTAAAGTACCAGCAACTGCTTCATACCTTCCTTTAAGAGCTAAGGCTAAAGAAGCAGCAATTTCTGGAAGACTTGTTCCTATTGCAAGTACTGTGTAACCCACAAATAATTCTCCTAGTTGGAATTCAAAGAGTATCTTTAAAGCTCCCTGAGTAATTAACCATGCTGCTGCTATTAGGACAATTATAGAGAAAATTAGTTTCAAAAAGATAAATTTACTTTCTTCTTCTTTTTCTTCTTCATCAACTTGAAGGGAATGAGTATTTCTGAGATACCAATAACCAATTGTTAACATAAGGCCTACCAAAAGAACAGAAGAGGACCACAAACTAAAGGGTCTAAATGCAATAGCTGCTATAACTACAAAGGTAGAAATTATGAGAATGATTAAGTTTTTTGTATCTAAGTCCTTGAAGGTAACTTTTTCTTTTCTTAAAGCTAAGACTAAAAGTGTCGATCCAAATACCAAGGAGAGGTTAGCTATGTTTGAACCTATAACGTTTCCTATGACCATTGAACCTTTATTTTCCAGTGCAGCAAAAAAGCTAGTAAATATTTCAGGAGAGGATGTTCCGAAAGCGATAACTGTAGAACCAATTAGAAATGGAGAAATACCTAATTTTTTTGAGGATGCAACAGAATATCTTTCTAGTTTTTCTGAACTTACCCAAATAAGTGCAATTCCTATGGTAATAAAAAAAATAGATGACAACATTAGCAGTAGAAGAATAATTCTTTTATTTCAATAGAGATAAAACAAGGTTCTAACATCAGAATGTTATAATAACTTTAAATTCTTTATATGTTTCATAAATTCTTTTTTAAAGTGAAGATTATTCCAACTCATCTTATTTTTATTACTTTACTGCAAATTCTTTGTCTGGCTAACTTACAAGCTAATACAGCTCAGGAATATGTTCAAGAGGCTCACGATAATATTGTTAAAGTTATCTTAGCAGAACAACATACATACGAAGATCATCCAAATGAGTTTATAGACTCTATTAGTGAGGTATTAACTCCTTTGTTTGATTTTAAAAGAATTTCAAGAAATGTAATGGGAAAATACTACAAAGATTCTAATATTTCGCAAAGGAAGAGCTTTGAGAAGGCTTTTAAGAAAAGTCTATTACGAACCTATGCAAAGACTTTAGCAGAATTTAAAGATGAAGAGATTATAGTTTTACCTGAAAGAGTAAAATCTAACAACTCACAGAGAGCTAAGATTCCTCTTGAAATCATAACCCAATCTAAGATATACCCAGCTCTGTATAGTATGTATTTAGATAAGAATTCCAAATGGAAAGTGATAAATATAATTGTAAATGGAGTTAACCTAGGTTTGACATTTAGAAATCAATTTTATGCCTTAATGGAGTCTCACAATAATGATATAGATAAAGTCATTGAAAAATGGGTTGCAGTAATTTAGAAAATTTTTGATGATCTATTTTTATGGATAAGCTTGTTATAAAAGGTGGGAAGAAGTTAAGAGGAGAGATCTCAGCTTCTGGAGCAAAGAATTCTGCACTTCCTATTTTAGCTGCATCCTTGCTTGCTGATAGCCCACTTAAAGTAAGTAATTTACCACATTTAAACGATGTAACTACAATGATTGAGTTACTAGGTTCAATGGGGCTAGATATTATTCTTAATGAAGACATGGATGTTTTAGTAGACTCATCTACTATAAAAAATCTAAATGCCCGATATGAATTAGTAAAAACTATGAGAGCTTCAATAGTTGTTCTTGGTCCTCTTCTATCAAAATTTCACCAAGCTGAAGTAGCCTTACCAGGAGGGTGTGCTATTGGAAGTAGGCCAGTTAATCTTCATATTCAGGCTATGAAAGAAATGGGGGCAGATATAGTATTAGAGGATGGTTATATAAAAGCTAAGTCAGAGGGAAGACTGAAAGGTGCAAACATTTCTTTTGACCCTGTGAGCGTAGGTGCAACAGAGAATGTTCTTATGGCAGCTTCTTTAGCTGACGGGATAACAACAATAAATAATGCTGCAAAGGAACCAGAGGTAGTAGATTTAGCAAACTGTCTAATTAAGATGGGAGCACAAATCCAAGGCGCTGGTACAGATAAAATAATTATTGAAGGAGTTAAATCACTATCTGGAGGAGAATTTTCAGTTATGCCAGATAGAGTTGAGACTGCCACTTATTTAACAGCTGTCACAATGACAGGAGGAAATATAA
The DNA here is from genome assembly GCA_964571215.1 of uncultured Gammaproteobacteria bacterium. GTDB lineage: Bacteria > Pseudomonadota > Gammaproteobacteria > Magnimaribacterales > Magnimaribacteraceae > CAJWPI01. Next base: position 10,876 of record CAZMZZ010000013.1, on the reverse strand, counting down.
AAATAAGAAACTCTATGCCTGATTCCTTAACTTCAGTTATTCATAAATTGGAGGAAACTGGTGCTGAGATTTCTACAGGAAAAGACTGGGTTGCTCTTGAAATGAAAAGAAATAGGCCTTTATCCATAAGCTTAAGCACTGGACCTTATCCTTCTTTCCCTACTGATATGCAAGCTCAGTTTGTGGCGTTAAATTCCATAGCTAAAGGTAGTGCATCTATAAGTGAGACTGTTTTTGAAAATAGATTTATGCATGTTCAAGAGATAGCTAGAATGGGAGGAAAAATAACCCTAAAAGGTAATACAGCTTTTGTTGAGGGAATAGAAACTCTTATAGGTGCACCAGTAATGGCAACCGATTTAAGAGCTTCTGCTAGCTTGGTATTAGCCGGTTTAGTTGCTAAAGGGTCAACTTTAATCGACAGGATATATCATATTGACAGGGGTTACGAAAGAATAGAAGAGAAATTAAAGGTTCTTGGAGCTGATATAGAAAGGATTTCTTTAACTTAAGAAATTATATGGATAAAACAGGTAAACTAATTTTAGCCCTGCCTAAAGGAAGGGTATTAAGAAAGTTTTGTGCTTTACTAGAAAATACCCAATTTGATCTTGTAGAAGATCCTGATAATACAAGAAAGATTCTACTCAAAACAAAGAGCTCCGATCTACAGGTTTTAATATTAAGGGGTTGGGATATTCCTATTTTTGTCTCCTCTGGGGCTGCTCACTTAGGTGTGGTTGGAAAAGATATTCTTCTAGAAAATAACTCTGAAGAATTTATTGAGTTAATGGATTTACGAATAGGAAAATGCAGAATTTCATTAGCAGGTCAAAGTAAAGAGATTTTAAAAGAGCCCAGACTAAGAGTAGCTACAAAATATACTAAATTGGCAACAGAATATCTTTATTCCAAAGAGATTCAACCCGATATTATCTATATAAGAGGGTCTCAAGAAATAGCTCCTTCTTTAAATCTATCAGATGCAATTATAGACTTAGTAGAAACAGGAAGAACCTTAAAGCAAAATTCTTTAATGGAAATAGATGTTATAAGAGAGATATCTTCAAGGTTAATTGCTAATAAAGCTGCTTTAAAGACAAAAGGTGATCTCATAGAAGAGCTTAAATCGGTAATTCTTAAATCACTCTGATCTCATGTTTGGTTTATCTTTAGATAGTAGTGACAGAGACTTTAACCAAAAGTTAAGAAATTTTATTAATCAAAAAAATTCCTTAAATACTGATGTTTCCTGTGAAGTAGAATCAATTATTTCTGAGGTGAAAGAAAAGGGTGATGAAGCAATAATTGAGCTTAATAACAGGTTTGACTCAAGAAAAGTTAAAGAGATAACGGAATTAAAATATTCTAAGAGACAGATTAAAGAAAGTATTAATTATGTAGATAAAGAGTTAATAGAAGCTATGAAATTTGCTTTTAAGAGAATAAAAGATTTCCATAGTGATAATATAATAAAAAAAAATAGTAATGAATTTTCATCATTAATTACCTCAATAACCAAACCGTTAACAGACATTGCTATTTATGTTCCTGGTGGAAAAGCTGCTTATCCTTCTTCAGTATTAATGGCAGCAGGACCTGCAATTGCTGCAGGAGTTAAAAATATTTATTTAACCTCTCCTGGCTCCACCAAAGAAGTTAATAATATTATTTTAGCAGCAGCTAATATAGCAGGTATTAAGGAAGTGTATTCTTTAGGAGGAGTCCAGGCTATAGCTGCTTTTTGTTTTGGAACGGATAATTTTCCAAAGGTTCAAAAAATCATAGGTCCAGGTAATGTTTATGTTAATGAAGCGAAGAGGCAACTTTATGGTCAAGTAGGCATAGATTTGTTAGCTGGACCTTCGGAAATAGTAATTTTAGGAGATAAAAGCTCTAACCCAGGAACTGTAGCTTTTGATCTTATGGCACAAGCTGAGCATGATGAAGCTTCTTCTGCTATTTTAATATCATTAGATAATTCTTTAATTGAAAAGGTAAAGAGAATCTTAGAAGAAGAGATTCCCAGGCTCTCTAGAAGAAAGATAATAAAAAATTCTCTGATGAAAAGAGGAGCTATTATTAAAATAGATTCTCTTGAAGAATCTATAGAAGCTATTAATTTATTAGCACCGGAACATCTCCATCTAGTTAATAAGAATCCTGATGCTATTTTAAAATCTTTACCTTTTGCTGGGATGATATTGGTAGGAGAAGATGCAGCTAATGCTTTATCTGATTATGTCTTAGGTCCTAGTCATATACTTCCTACCGGAGGCACTTCTAGGTTTAGTTCAGCTCTTTCAACAGAAGACTTTCTAGTTAAATCTTCTTTAATTTTTTTAAATAAAGCAAAAAATCCTACAGAATATAGAGATTTAATAAAGTATGCTTCAAAATTAGCAAGGGTAGAGGGACTTACTGCTCATAATCTTTCTTTAAAAGAGAGGGATAATTAAAGGAAAAGAGTTTTTTCTTAATTCCTTTCTAATGAGGTAGTGATTGAAAGTTCTATCTTCTTTCCATCCCTTAAAATGAGCATATCTATTTCATTTCCCGGTCTAGATCTAACAAATTCTTTAAACAGTAGAGAGTAAGAAGATTTCTCATCATTGATTTCAAGGATTATATCTCCTTCTTGCAGACCAGCTTCTTGAGCAGGTCCATTAGGATGAACATTACTTACAAATAATTGATTATTGAGAGACAAAGACCTTCGGTCTATACCAAACCCCAACCATCCCCTTTTTACTTCTCCAAATTGAATTAAATCATTAATTATTCCTAGAACTGTTACAGATGGTATAGCTAACCCTATACCTTCAGAACCGCCTGAACTACTTGTTATAAAAGTATTTATTCCAATTAATCTACCCGAAGTGTCAATAAGAGCTCCTCCTGAATTTCCCTTGTTTATTGAAGCATCAGTTTGAATATAATTAGCATAAGGATTATTAAATTCTCTACCTGTAGCACTTACTATTCCCATACTCACTGATTGGCCAATTCCATAAGGATTTCCTATTGCTAGAACTAAATCACCTATCTTTAGTTTATCTGAATCTGCTATTTCTATAGAAGGGACTCCACCGTTCTCTTCTATCTTGAGAACAGCCAAGTCCGTTCCTTTGTCCCTACCAACAATTCTTGCTTCTTTTTTTCTCCCATCAGAAAGTTCAACTGTAACATTTAAACTAGTATCACCAATAACATGCTGATTGGTGAGGATATAACCATCAGAGCTAAATATTACTCCAGAACCTAAACTAGATTTAACTTTAGTGTTGTTTTTTCCAAAAATAGAGTCAAATCTATTAGAAAAAAAACGGTTGGAGTTTCTTTTTTTTATAAGCATTTCACTGTAAATATTAACTACAGCTGGTGAAGCCTTCTCTACAGCAGTATTAAAAGAGTTTACTGAAAACACTCCTTCTTCTCGATTATTTAAATCGTTTTCTTTATTTTTATTTAACTGACCAGATAACAACAGTCCTATGAATATTCCTAATAAGATTGAACCTAGTAAAGGCAAATATTTCTTCAATTCTATTGATTTCATGCTAACAGGATAATTCAAACGAAGAAAAGGAGAAAGTAACTGACATCGATATTCAAGACTAATTTAGAATATTTATTCAAGTTCAGGTTGTGTCAGACCTAAGGAGTAGATTAAAATGCGCGCGCCTTTAATAAGCTAGTTTCCTATGAATACTCAAAGTTTTAAAACATCAGAAGCAGGGAATTCCTGGATAGTAGTAGATGCTAAAAATAAAACCCTGGGAAGACTAGCTACAAAGATAGCTTTTCGGTTAGTTGGTAAACATAAACCTGAGTTTACTCCTAATGCAGACCTTGGAGATTATGTGATAGTTATAAATGCAGAAAAAATAAATGTTACAGGTCAAAAACTTTTTCAAAAGAAATATTATAGCCATTCTGGATATCCTGGAGGAATTAAGGAAAGAAAACTTAAAGATCTATTAGAAAGCAATGCTGAAGAAGTTTTAAAATCTGCAGTAAAGGGAATGTTACCTAAAAATAAGTTGGGAAGGAAAATGATTAAGAAATTGAAGATATACAATAACAATGAACATCCGCACAAGGCCCAAAACCCAATAGAAGTAGAGTTTTAATATTTGTCATGGATCAAATAGTAACAGTTGGAAGAAGGAAAACCTCAAGAGCAAGAATTTTCCTCAATAAAGGTAAAGGTAAAATAACTGTAAATAAAAAACCTCTAGATGAATATTTTGGAAGAGAGGTAGCTAAAATGGTAGTTTTACACCCCCTAGAGACAATAGGTAAGGTCGATAGTTTTGATATAAAAGCAACTGTATCGGGAGGAGGAAATTTTGGACAAGCTGGAGCGATACAGCTTGGCATAGCTAGAGCTTTAGTTAAATTCGATGAAGATTTAAAGCCTGTTCTAAAGAAAGAGGGATTTTTGACTAGAGATTCAAGAAAGGTCGAAAGGAAGAAAGTAGGTCTTAGAAAAGCAAGGAAAAGACCTCAATATTCAAAAAGGTAGTATGCAACCAAAAAAGCCTTCTAATCCTGGAAGAAGAAAATTTCTAATAACGGCAACCTCAGTGGTTGGTGCTATAGGTGTTATAGGTGCAGCCGTCCCGTTTCTGTCTTCATTAAACCCAAGTGCTAGAGCAAAAGCAGCTGGAGCTCCAACTAAAGCAGATATCAGCAAATTAGCAGAAGGAGAGATGATGCTTGTTGAATGGAGAGGACTACCGATTTACATAATCAGACATACAAAAGAATCCTTAGAGCTTATAGATAAAAATTTATCCAGACTTTCAGATCCTGAATCAAAAATCAACCAACAACCTGAATATGCTAGAAATAAGAATAGATCTAGAAGAAAGGATGTAGTTGTTCTAGAAGCGGTTTGTACTCATTTATCTTGTGCACCTAAGTTTTATCCTGAATTAGGGGCAAATGATTTTGATAAAGACTGGCAAGGAGGTTTCTTTTGTCCTTGTCATGGATCAAAGTTTGATCTTGTAGGAAGGGTTTATTCTGGAGTACCCGCACCTACGAATTTACCAGTTCCTCCTCATTATTATGAGAGTGAAAATATCTTGGTGATAGGCAAAGATGATAAGGAGTTGGCTTAGTGTTTAAGAAGTTACTTAATTGGTTTGACGAAAGGCTTCCTGTAACAGCAACCATCGAAAGACATCTAACTAAATATCCAGCCCCAATTGGTCAAAATTTTTGGTATCTAGCTGGTGTGCTATTAATAGTTGTTTTTGTTATTCAGTTTCTTTCAGGTATTTGGTTGTTAATGAATTATGAAGCTACCTCAGAAAGAGCTTTTGCTTCTGTTCAATATATTATGAGAGACGTTAACTATGGTTGGATTATAAGGTATATGCATACCACAGGAGCTTCTGCATTCTTTCTACTCATCTATTTGCATATGTTAAGGGGTATGATGTATGGCTCTTATCAGAAGCCAAGAGAACTTCTATGGATCCTTGGTTGGTTGACCTATATCATACTTGTTGCTGAGGGATTTACCGGTTATGTTTTACCTTGGGGTCAAATGTCTTTTTGGGCTGCACAAGTTATCTTTTCGCTTTTAGGAGCTATACCAGTAATAGGTGAAGATTTGCTTACTTGGATAAGGGGTGATTATTTAATATCAGGTATTACCCTTAATAGATTGTTTGCTTTTCATGTAGTTTTATTGCCTACACTTTTGGCAATTGTAGTTTTTGTACATATTTTAGCTTTGCATGAAGTGGGATCAAACAACCCAGAAGGTATAGATGTTAAGAAAAAAGTAGATTCAGATGGTGTACCACTGGATACAGTTCCTTTCTTTCCTTACGATGTAGTTAAAGATCTTTACGCAATAGGAATATTTTTAATTATCTTTTGCTCTGCATTATTCTTTTTTCCTGATGGGGGAGGTTATTTAATAGAGTATGTAAATTATGAACCAGCAAATAACCTTAAGACACCCGAACACATAGTTCCTGCATGGTATTACACTCCTTATTATGCAATGTTAAGGGCGATCACGTTTCCTATAGGTCCTTTAACAGCAAAATTCTTAGGATTTGTAGTAATGGTAGCAGCAATGGTTATATTCGCTCTTCTACCCTGGCTAGACAAGAGTCCTGTAAAATCTATCAGATATAAAGGTATTTATAGCAAAGTTTTTTTATTTTTATTTATTATTAGTTTTATTGTATTGGCTTACTTAGGATCGGTAGCACCAAACCCCACCCGAACTCTTTTAGCTCAAATATTTACTATAATTTATTTTGCTTATTTCCTGTTAATGCCTTTTTATACAAGATATGAAAAATGCAAGCCTGTTCCTGAGAGGATTATAGTCAGATGAGACTTTTAATTTTTTTAATCGCTTTTTCTAGTACTCAACTTTTTGCTGTAGGAGGTAATTGTGGTTCTTATCTTTCAGATGAGAATGGTGAAAAAGGAGTTTGTGATAACGTAGATATAGATCATGGAGACCTACCTTCTCTTCAGCGTGGTGTTAAGTTATATATGAATTATTGTTTTGGTTGTCATTCTTTAGAGTATGCTAGATATAATAGAGTTGCAGAGGATTTAGGTATTCCAGAGAACTTATTTATGGAAAATTTAGTTTTTGGAGACCAAAAACCTGGAGATTTGATGACCATATCAATGCAATCTGAAGATTCAAAGCAATGGTTTGGAGTTCCACCTCCAGATTTAACACTAGTAACTTCTTTAAGGGGATCTAAGTGGGTTTATACTTACCTTAAGAGCTTCTATGTTGATGTCTCTAGACCTTTAGGTGTAAATAATAAAGTCTATGAAAATGTTGGCATGCCGAATGTTTTGGCTAATTTGCAAGGAGTCCAAAGGTCGGTTTGTAAATTAGTTCCTGAGATAGCAGAAAATGGAGGTTTGAAACAAAACCCTTTAACTGGTGAAATCTTTTATAAAGAAAAGTGTGGGTTTCTTGAAGTAGATTCAAATACAGGACAACTAGATGAAGAAGCTTTTAATAAAAACTTGAGAGATTTAACTAATTTTCTTGCTTATATGGCGGATCCAATTAAATCTGAAAGAGAATCTTTAGGTGTTTACGTTATTCTTTATTTACTTTTATTCACTGTTTTCAGTTATCTTCTTTATAGAGAATTCAAAAAGGAAGTACATTAAACGAGGTAAATTTATATGATTTCTATTAGTAAAAGAACATCAATGGCCCTTTTTTCTGATCCTAAAGATCATTATAGTCATAGAGTCAGGATTGTTATGGAGGAGAAAGGTGTTTCTTCAGAGATTATCTATACAGATGTTGATAATTTAGAGGAAGATTTACTTGAACTTATACCTCACAGAACTTTACCTGTTTTGGTCGATAGAGATGTGTGTTTATATAATTCAGTTGTTCTTATGGAGTATTTAGATGAAAGATTTCCTCATCCTCCTTTATTGCCAGTTTATCCCGTATCTAGAGCCCAAATAAGACTTTTTATTCAGAGAGTAGAGAAAGAGTGGTCTTCTCTTTTTGATTCTATTTATAATAAGGAGCTTTCAGATAAAGAGGAAAAGAAAGCAAAACAGAAACTGAAGTCTTATCTTTTAAGTGCTGCTCCTATTTTTAAAGAGAAAGATTTCTTTATGTCTGATGACTTTTCTATTGTAGATTGCTGCATTTCACCCATATTATGGAGATTACCTTCCATTGGGATTGACTTGAAAGAAGAAGCTAAAACCAGACCTTTACATCAGTATATGAAAAGAGTTTTTACTAGAGATTCTTTCTTAAAGAGCTTATCTGAACTAGAAATAGAGATGCGTTCTACATAATCTAAAAATTAAGGCTTTTTATCTTACCTTTCTCTACTTTAACCTTAAGAGACTTTCTGTTTAGTTTTCCTTTTGGAGATAAAGAAATCCTTCCAGTCATACCTATAAATTTTAGATCTCTTTTTTTATTGGCACTTAATACTAAGGCTAACTCATATGAATCGTAACCTATAGCGAAAGATCTATTTCTTTTTATAACTGATTCATCTAAGAAGGGGGTATAAGCATTTAGTTTAAAGGGCATATCAATAAGAATGACTCCCTCAAGATCTTTTTCTGTCTCAAGATAACTTTCTTCATTTTCCCAATTAGGAACTACATATACCTCTAATGATTCAGCAAAGTTATAATCAATTGCAGGTTTGAGAGTTCTTGCTTGTGATAAGTCAACTGATAAAAATATTGAGCCTATATCACCTCTTCGCCTTGGAAGGTATTCAACAGGTGAAGAAATAGCTCTGGATAACTCTCTTGCTCTATCTTTACTTCTCTTTATTAGAAGCAATTCTGCAAGGATCTCTTCGTTATTTCTAGTGTCGGATATAGTTGTTGCCATTGCCGTTGTTCTTTCAAGATCTTCCCAAATACTCTTGATATAGAATTTATCTTTGGTAAATAGATTATCAATAACTATATTTTTGTTCCTTGTATTCTCGCTAGCATAATTGACCATACTTTTGAGGTCCTCTTGTCTGTCAATATTTATTAGACTGAGATTTGTCTTTTCTTTTTCAATAGAACTATTAGATGTTATTAGTAGACCTTTGAGGCTTAAAACTTCCTGCAAGCAATAATCAGGAAATTCTTCTTTATTGATATCTAATACTAAAACTATTGAAAACCCTTTAACTTTTTCTTCTAAACATCTATCTGATCTCTTAGATCCTGGTAATTCTAAAATTCTCAGTCTTGGTGAATATCCTAGATTATTCTTGTAGAAATAATAATTAGAAATAATTCCCGTTAAAAAGTCTTTATATTTTTCCTTATTCCTGCTAATTAGTATGATATTTATAGCTTTAGGAAAATTATAAGACTTTAACTTGAGACTAGGTTTCTCTATTGAGACAATTTGATCCTCTTTATCAAGTGACTTGTTAAAATTACTTGCGCAACCTAATAAGCATAGTAAGGTTATTACAACTATCAGATTTTTTTTGGATACAATCATGTCAACTAAAAAAACTAAAACAGGGACACTATATGTTATAGCAACTCCTATTGGAAATTTAGAAGATATTACTCTTCGAGCTTTAAGAAAATTAAGAGAAATAGAGATATGTGCTGCTGAAGATACAAGAAAATCAAGAAGATTATTTAATTTTTACCAAATTAATACAAAACTAATTTCTTATAATAAGGATTCTGAAAGAACTAAATTAACTTATTTTGTAAACAAATTAAGAGAAGGTAAGGATATCGGCCTAATTAGTGATGCAGGTACGCCACTTATTTCTGATCCAGGGTTTTTACTTATCAAGGAAGTGTCAAAATTAGGAATAAAGATTTCACCTATACCTGGAGTTTCTTCCTTAACTTCATCAGTTTCAGTTTCTAATCTCCCTGTTGATAAGTTTACCTTTTTTGGATTTCCTCCTAGGAAAGGGAAATCAAGAAGTCTATTTTTTAAGGAGGTAGAAAACTCTTCTTATAGTTCTATTATTTTTGAATCTGGTAAAAGAATTGAAAAATTGTTAGAAGATTTATTAAGATTTGATGCAGAAAGACATATTTTTCTTGGTAGAGAGATAACAAAACTTCATGAATCATTTTATAAAGGTAGGTTAAAGGATGTACTGGGAACCCTTCGAATCTCAGAAGATCATTTAAAAGGTGAGTTCGTAGTAATTTTTCAGGGAAGGAATAAAGCTACATCAACACAGGAAATGTCGGAAGAAGACAGAAGAATAATTCAGATTTTGATGGAAAGATTACCTAACAACCAAGCTTTATCTCTAGGGTCAGAGATTTTAGAAATCAAAAAAAACTCGATCTATAAACAGTTACTAGACTGATCTCATAACTTTCTCTTTCATGGTATATAATTATTAAGAGCTGACTGGATAACCGCTCTATTCATAGAGAGGAAAGTCCGGGCTCCATGGGCAAGATGCCAGGTAATTCCTGGGAGGTGTGAACCTACGGAAAGTGCAGCAGAAAACGTACCGCCTTAACAGGTAAGGGTGAAAAGGTAAGGTAAGAGCTTACCGCATGACTGGTAACAGTTCATGGCATTGCAAACCCCATCTGGAGCAAGACCAAATAGAGATTCAATAGTGTGCCCACACTGAATCTGGGTAGGTTGCTTGAATCTTATGGTGACATAAGATCTAGATGAATGGTTATCCTCGACAGAACCCGGCTTATAGGTCAGCTCATCTCTCTTAATCTACATAAAAAGATAACTTTCTTTTTAAATTATAAGCCTTCTTAACAAAGTGAAAAAGTGTAATGAAAGGTTGACAAACAATAGTATTTATCAATAAAGTGTGTAAAAGTGTGAGAAAGTGTACTGAAATGTAACACTTTTTAACTAGTTTAATGAGTTTATTGAGAGGCATTACTTGTGACTTTAGGGATTTATGGATCAAGCATTCTTACCTTGGATTCAAAGGGGAGAGTAGTTATTCCTGCAAAATACAGAGAAATCCTAAGAGATATCTGTGAAGGAAGTTTGGTGATAACAAGAGATCCTCAATACCCTGCTTTAATGATATACCCTGGTAAGAAATGGAAAGAAGTGTCATCCAAATTCGAGAATTTAGGAGGCCTCAATCCAAAAACTCGCTCAATGCAATGGACAATTCTTGGGAATGCTTCAGTAACAGATTTTGAGGTTTCTGAAAGGATGATTTTACTAATACCACCAATATTAAGAGAATTTGCTCGATTAGAAACAAAAGAAAAAGTTGCCCTAATAGGTATGGGATCCAAATTTGAGTTGTGGAATATAAATAATTGGAAGAAAAAGCAAGAAGGTAAAGATATTGAGGGTGAAATGCTTTTAACAGATTTACCCAATTATCTTGAAGAAGTTCCTTTTTAA
>CAZMZZ010000012.1:0-38338 GCA_964571215.1 uncultured Gammaproteobacteria bacterium | reverse complement strand
GAGGCATGGATTGGATTAAGAATTATGAGATTTAATGCACTTAGGATGTTGAGTAATTCAAGTGATGGTTTATTATCAAAAGAAGCTATGCTTTCTAAACTTTACTGGGCAACTTGGCACAGAAATTTAGGAAAATTAGCTATGGATGTTCTTGGAATGGAATCAGAAATTGGTGATAAACTACCTTATGATCTTACTTTTTTACAAAAAATGTTCCTTTTTACTAGATCTGACACAATTTATGCTGGAACTAACCAAATCCAAAGAAATATCATAAGTGAAAGAGCACTGGGAATGCCTAAAGAGCCTAGGGGAGACAACAAAACATGATAAATCTCAAGAAACCACCTCCTTATCCTAAATCACACAATCTTTTGTCGGGGAAAAAAGCTGTAATTACTGCAGCAGCAGGCTCAGGAATTGGATTTGCTACTGCCAAAAGATTTATTGAAGAAGGTGCAGAAGTACTTATTAGTGATGTCCATGAAAAAAGATTGGAAGAAGCATCCAAGAACTTAGAAAAAGAATTTTCGTACACTCCTCATACATTTGTTTGTGATGTAAGAGACTCTCTACAAGTCGACCAATTAATAGAAAAGTCGAAGACTAAGTTGGGAAAGATAGATATCTTAGTTAATAACGCAGGTCTCGGCGGATACTCAAAAGTCACTGATCTTTCTGATGAAGATTGGTTTAATGTTATAGAAACTTCTTTAACTGGTACTTTTAAGGTTACTCGGTCAATACTTAAATACATGGAAATAGAAAAGAGCGGAGTTATTGTTAACAACTCTTCAGTATTAGGTTGGCGAGCACAAGAAAACCAGTCACATTATTCTTCTGCAAAGGCAGGAGTAATGGCTTTTACTCGTTCAGTAGCTCTAGAAGCAGCAAAATATGGAGTTCGAGTAAATGCTGTAGCTCCTAGCATTGCAATTCATGAACATCTAGCCAAAACAAGTAACAAAGATCTAATAGACACTCTTGTTGAGAAAGAGGTTTTTGGAAGGGCTGCTGAACCATGGGAGGTAGCTAATGTCATAATATTCCTTGCAAGTGATTATGCTTCTTATCTTACTGGAGAAGTACTGTCAGTAAGTAGTCAACATCCTTAAGTATTATGGAAAAAATAATCTATATCATTACTAAAAGAGACTCTCAATCCGGAGATCAATTTAAAGAGAGCTTAATAAATGAGTTCACAGAAGAAATGCATGATTTAGTGCATTATCTTCAAATTAACACTGTGGATAGTGGAGTTAAGAAAGCTAGTTTGACGAGAGTGGGCCAAGAGGCAGAAGGTCAGTTACCAGCCAATCCAATAGCAGATGGCCTTGTCGTTGTATGGGTAAAGTCAGTATCTTTTCATGAGAAACTAGAAACTATACTTAGAAAGTATACAAAGACTTCTTACGGTTATCTTGTTACAGAATCTGAACCTCTTGAAAACAAATCTCTTGCTCATTCTCCTGTAAAGAGAACTCCGGGATTTGATCAGGTTGCCTTCTTAAAAAAACCCTCTTACTTAGAATATGATCAATGGCTTTATAATTGGCAGTCTCTGCATACTCAAGTGGCAATAGATACACAATCAACTGTGAGGTACACTCAAAACGTTATTGTTAGATCTCTAACTAATGCTGCCCCAAACTATTCAGCAATTGTTGAAGAGGGCTTCTCCGAAGAGTCGGCTATGTTTGATCCAATGGTTTTTTATGATGCACAGGGAAATAAAGATAGAATGTCAAAAAACAACAGGCTTATGATGGAAAGTTGTTCTAGGTTTATAGACTTTCAAGATGACCCTACAGACCTCATTGCTATGAGTCAGTACATAGTAAAGAAATAGCCTTTCTTAGATTTAACTATGGTTAGGATGGATTTAGAAAAGCTTGCTTCTGAACTTTTTGATGCCCTAAAGGGACGCTACTGTCTTGATCCTTTAACTAACAGATATCCAGAAATATCAATTAATGACGCCTACAAAATTTCTCTAAAACTTTTGGAGAGAAGGGTTAAAGAAGGAGAGAAAGTAATAGGAAAAAAAATTGGCGTCACTTCAAAGGTTGTTCAAGAGATGTTAGGAGTAGATCAACCAGATTTTGGTTTTTTAACTTCTGATATGCATATCCCAAATAAATCGGTAGTTAATATAAAAAAATCTCTTATTCAACCTAGAGCTGAAGGAGAATTAGCATTTGTTTTATCTAAGGATTTAAGGGGTCCTGGAGTAACACCTGATGAAGTACTTGAATCAACAGAAAGCATCTTTCCATGTTTTGAAATTGTGGATTCTAGAATAGAAGATTGGCAAATCTCTATACAAGATACTATAGCTGACAATGCCTCTTGTGGTGTATTTATTTTAGGAGACGGAAAAGTAAATCCTCATGATATAGAGTTAGACAATTGTAGACTAAAGGTATATAAGAATGGTGATCTTATTAGTCAGGGCAAAGGCTCAGCCGTTCAAGGACACCCTTGCAATGCAGTAGCTTGGTTGGCAAATACTTTAGGAGAATTTGATATACCGTTTAAATCAGGTGAGATTATACTTTCCGGTTCTTTGGTTCCTCTTGAACCAGTTGCAGCTGGAGATGAAATGTATCTAGAATTAGAAGGTGTAGGTTCTGCTGAGGTAAAATTTATTTAAGTATGAAAACTAAGGTGGCCATAATTGGGTCAGGTAATATAGGTACCGATCTTATGATAAAGATTCTAGACACTTCAAGTGAATTAGAAGTTGTTTCATTAATAGGAATTGAGCCTAACTCAGAAGGATTATCAATTGCAAAAGATAGGGGGGTTGAGACAACTCATGAAGGAATTGATGGTTTTTTGAATATGGACTCTTACAAAGAAACAAAAATAGTTTTTGATGCAACTTCAGCAGCTGCTCATAAGAATCATGACGATATTTTACGTAGAGATAAAAAACAAATTATAGATCTAACCCCAGCTGCAATAGGTCCATATACTGTACCTGTTGTTAATATGGAAGAACATTTAAATGAAGCAAACTTAAATCTGGTAACTTGTGGAGGACAAGCTACCATTCCTATTGTGTCTGCGATTAATAATGTTTCAAAGGTAAAATATTCTGAAATAGTTTCTTCAGTAGCTTCTAAATCAGCTGGTCCTGGTACTAGAGCTAATATTGATGAATTTACTAAGACTACTGCTGAAGGAGTAGAAGTTGTTGGAGGAGCAGAAAAAGGGAAAGCAATTATAATTTTAAATCCTGCTGAACCCCCAATGATGATGCGTAATACAGTATTTACTCTTTGTAATTTAGCAAACGAAGAAGAAATAAGATCTTCAATAAACAAGATGGTTTCAGAGGTTCAAAAGTATGTACCAGGTTATCGCCTTAAACAAGAAGTGCAATTTGAAAGATTTGGTTCTAATAACCCATGTGTAATTCCCGGTTATGGGAAATTTGAAGGAATTAAGAGTTCTGTTTTTTTAGAAGTAACGGGTGCAGGTCACTATTTACCTGAATATGCAGGTAATCTGGACATAATGACATCGGCTGCTTTGGGTACAGCTGAAAGGTTATCTCAACTTAAGTTTGGTTAGTCATGATTAATCCTTTAAAAGAAAAAATTTACATCCAAGATGTAACTTTAAGAGATGGTATGCATGCCATAAGACATCAATATTCAGTTGAACAATGTTGTCAGATAGCGAAAGTCCTTGATGACTCAGGTGTTGATGCTATTGAAATAGCTCACGGAGATGGTTTAGCTGGGTCAAGTTTTAATTATGGATTTGGACTCCACACTGATGAAGAGTGGATTGAAGCGGTAGCTGGTACTGTTAAGAAAGCTAAGCTTACTACTCTAATATTACCAGGCATAGCCACTATAGATAACCTTAAGTGGGCTAAAGATGTCGGCATTAAATCAGTAAGAATAGCTACTCACTGTACTGAAGCTGATGTCGCGAAACAACATATAGAATATTCTAGGAAACTAGGAATGGATACAGTAGGGTTCTTAATGATGTCCCATATGAATGACCCTTTAAATCTATCTAGGCAAGCTAAGCTTATGGAAGATTACGGAGCTCAGGCAATTTATGTAGTCGATTCCGGAGGTGCTTTAAGCATGCAAGGTGTTGTAGAAAGATTCTTAGCTTTTGGAGATATACTTTCTTCAGAGACTCAATTAGGAATGCATGCTCATCATAACTTATCACTTGGAGTAGCTAATTCTATAGTAGCTGTTGAAAATGGTGCTACTAGAATTGATGCATCTCTTGCCGGCATGGGAGCAGGAGCTGGAAATGCACCTCTTGAAGTTTTTATAGCTGCCATAGATAGATTAGGTTGGAAACATGGATGTAAACTATTTTCTTTAATGGACGCAGCTGAAAATATCGTTAGACCTCTTCAAGATAGACCTGTTAGAGTTGACAGAGAAACCTTATCTTTAGGTTACGCTGGAGTTTATTCTAGTTTTCTAAGACACGCGGAAACTGCTGCTGAGAACTATGGACTTGATACAAGAGAAATATTAGTGGAGCTAGGCAGAAGAAAGATGGTGGGGGGTCAGGAAGATATGATTGTAGATGTAGCATTAGATATGCTAAAAACCAAAAAAAAATAGAAGTATAATTTTATGCCATTAGATCTAGATAAATTAAAACTTGTTGAATCTTTACCATCTCAGATGGCTAAAGATTTAGATTCATTTGAAACAGGTTGGTATAAAATCGGCAAATCTTCTAATTTCGAAGTAAGAAAACTTTATTCTGTAGATTCATTTCCTTCAAAGTTAGTAATTTGGAGAAATAAAGATGAGAATTTAGTAGCGTTTGATGCCTTTTGTCCTCACCTGGGAGCAGATTTAGCTTGTGGAGAGTTAACTGATAAAGGTGTTAGTTGTCCTTTCCATGGTTGGGTATGGGGAGATGATGGCAAGTGCAAATCTATACCATATTCTAATAATTTACCTAAAAAAGCGTTTCTAAGAGCTTGGCAAACATTAGAGGAGAAAGGAGACGTATTTATTTGGTATGATAGTTATGGAGAAGATCCAAAGGTTGATGGACTTCGTTTGGTAATGAAAAGTAGAGAAGATTAATAATGATAGATACAAATTTACCTGAACGTTATGCAAGAGGATGGTACGTATTAGGTCACAGGAGAGATTTTTTGGACAAAGAACTTAAAATTATCCCCTGTTTTGGAGAAAAACTCATAGTTGAAAGAAAGAATGATACTTACAAAGCAAATCTAAATTCGAAACCACTCCCAGTGTGTGAAGAAAATAATCTTGTTTTTGGATGGTATGACCATGAAGGTTTAGAACCAGACTATTCAATTCCACTAGTTGAAGAATGCTATGATGAAAATTGGTCTGACTGGGGGATGGAACAGTATTTAATAAATAATAATTGCAGAGAGCTTATAGATAATATGGCAGATAGAGGGCACTTTGGGCCTGTACACGGCTGCCCTGCTATAGATTTTTATAATGAAGCTAAGGGTGTTCATTATATTCAAATTATGACAGGTGAATCTGAAGTATTAGGAGGAAGTCTTTGGTCAGAAGCAATTTATACTGGACCAGCCTATATGGTTACAACAATGAAAACAGATGTAACAAAAAGTAGATTGTTGGTAAGCCATTTACCTATTAACCATACAAATTTCCTTATCCAATTTGGTTGCATGGTAGAGAAAGACCCTAATGCCAGCGAAGAAGAGAATCAAGCACATGTTCAAGGTTATGTAGAGGCTAATCTTTTAGCTTTTGGTCAAGACGTAGATATTTGGCATAACAAGATTTTTGTTGATGAACCCCTAATGTGTTCTGGCGATGGGCCTTTTCATAAATTAAGAAAATGGTATAACCAATTTTATTTAGATAGGGATACTATTCCAGAAGGTTTAGATATGCCTCAGCGTAAGTTTTAAAAATTTCTATCTTGGATCTTACTTTCCAAAATAAATGCATCCTTCCCAAGCAAAGTCTATACCCGAACTTACACAACTTGCAGCTAAGAAATTTAGTAACAAAGTTGCAATAGAAGACCAGCAAGTTCAGTTAACTTTCCAGGAATTAGAAGAACAATCTAATAAGGCTTCTAATTGTTTTATTTCTCTTGGACTGAAACAGGGAGATAGGGTTGGTATATGGGCCCCTAATTGTTCCGAATGGATAGTAAGTGCTTTAGGCTTATTAAAATGTGGGGCTACCTTAGTTCCTTTAAACACTAGATTTAAAGGCCAAGAGGCAGATTACATAATAAACAAAAGTTCCATTAAATTTCTTTTTACTATGGAAAACTTTTTAGGCGTTAACTATTCCCAGATGATAAATACAGAAAAGTTACAGTCTCTGGAAAGAATTTTCTTTTTTGATAAAAGCTCAGGTGAAAACTCATGGAAAGGGTTTATGAATTTGTCTGATGATATAAGCAGTAAGCCTTTCAATAGATCATTTGGGAATCTGATAGCAGATATAATTTTTACTTCCGGAACAACAGGAAAGCCTAAGGGTGTTGTTGTCTCTCAGAACCAAAATTTAAGAGTCTTTGAGACTTGGAGCCATCATGTAGGATTAAAAGAAGGAGATAGATATCTAATAGTTAATCCCTTCTTTCATACTTTTGGTTATAAAGCAGGTTGGTTATCTTGCTTGATGAGGGGTGCAACTATTATTCCCCATCAAATTTTTGAAGCTGATTCTGTTTTGAAGATGATTCAAGAAAAAAAGATTAATGTATTACCTGGACCTCCGGCCCTCTATCAATCCATTATGTCTTCTTCTAATTTTAATAGTTTTGATATCTCCACATTAAATTTAGCTGTCACTGGTGCTGCCTCTATACCTGTTCAGTTAATTTTAGATATGAAAAAAATTATGGGGTTTAAAACGGTTCTTACGGCATATGGATTAACTGAGAGCACAGGAGTGGTAACAATGTGCTCTCCAGAAGATGACCCAGAGATAATAGCGACTACATCAGGTAGAGCAATATCAGGAGTAGAGGTTAAATGTTTAGATGATAATGGCAAGGAAGTGGACACTGGTAAACCAGGAGAAATTTTTGTTAAAGGCTATAACGTAATGCAAGGCTATTTAGATGAAAAAGAGCAAACTAGAGAAACTATTGATTCAGAAGGATGGTTGAAGACTGGTGACATAGGGATTTTAGATGACTCTGGTTATTTAAAGATCACAGATAGAAGTAAAGATATGTATATAGTAGGTGGTTTTAACACTTATCCAGCTGAAATAGAAAACATTCTTGCTAAACATAAAGAAATCATATCTAGCGCTGTCATCGGTATAACAGATAAAAGACTTGGAGAGGTAGGTAAAGCTTTTGTAGTTGTTAAAAAAAGTAGTAAATTAAGCGAAGAAGAATTAATTAATTGGTGCAGAGAAAATATGGCTAATTATAAAGTTCCAAGAGAGGTAGTTTTCCTAGAAGAATTACCTTTAAATGCTGCCGGTAAGGTTATGAAATTTAAGTTGAGAGAGTTAGTTGAATGAAAATTTGCGTAAGTGAATTTATTTTTCAATCCTTTCAGGATTTATTGACTAAATCTCTAAAAGGACATGATATTTTATTAATAGATAAATCTGGTGCTCTCCCTTCAGGTAGTGAGAAACCTCAAATAGTTTTTGCATCATATGAGGTTATGTTTAAGTGTTTACATGATGAAGTGTATAGAAATAAATTCCTGTCTCTTATTAGCGGTATAGAATTTGTGCAGGGTAGTTGGGCTGGGATAGAAAGTGAAGTTGCCCAACAAATTATTAGTAGTGCAAAGAAATTTTCACATGGCGGTGGCTTACATGCAATTCCATTGGCAAACTATGTGTTTTCACAAATGCTACGTCATGTAAAAGGAATTGATGAACATATTGAACTTCAAAAGAACAAGGAATGGAAACAGTTGCTTTTAACAGGAGAATTGACTGATTTAACAATTGGTATCGCCGGATATGGTGGAATTGGAAAAGAAGTAGCAAGATTGGCTAAAGCATTTCGTATGCAAGTTATTGCTACAAAAAGAACCAAGGTTAAATCTAAATTTCTTGATAAACTTTTTAAGCCATCTGATTTAAATAAAATGTTGAAAAAAAGTGATTTTGTAGTTAATTGTCTCCCTGCAACTGAAGAAACCAACAAAATATTTTCTTTGCATCAATTCTTAACAATGAAAAAGACAGCTATGTTCATTAATGTAGGACGAGGTGAAACAGTTAACGAAGAGGATCTAATTCATGCTTTGATAAAGGGTGAGATTAGTTGTGCTGCCTTAGATACAACTGACCCAGAACCGCTTTCAGCCAACTCTCCTTTATGGGAGCTAAAGAATTGCTTTATTACCCCTCATGATTCGGCATGGGGTCCTAAAGCACCTCAGAGGGCTGTAGATTTATTTTTAAAAAATATAAAAAGAATACAGGTAGGTAGAGAGGTCATTAACCTTGTATAAAAAAAGGTCGCTGTTGCGACCCTTTTTTTAGTTTGAATAGCCTACAACAGCCTTAGTTTCTAGGAATTCCTCAAAACCAAACGGTCCCCATTCTCTTCCGTTTCCAGATTGTTTATATCCTCCAAAGGGTGCAGTAAAGTCTGCTTGGGCTCCATTAATTGAAACACTTCCTGCTCTTATTCTATTTGCAATTTTCTTAGCCCTTTCTGTATCTCCAGAAGATACATAACCATAAAGACCATAGTCAGTATCGTTAGCAATAGTCACCGCTTCTTCTTCATCTTTGTAGGGTAATATAGATAGTACTGGTCCAAATATTTCTTCTCGAGCTATCGTCATATCATTATTAACTTTAGCAAAGACTGTTGGTCGTACATAATATCCAGCATTCAATCCATCTGGCTTTCCAGGACCTCCTGTAACAAGCTCAGCACCTTCTTCTATTCCTTTTTCTATAAGACCTTGAATCTTATTAAACTGAACTTCACTTACAACAGGGCCTATTGCTGTATCTTCACCAAAAGGATCACCTACTTTAGTAGACTCAGCTGCTTTTCTAGCAATTTCTTTTGCTTCGTCGTGTCTTGATTCTGGAACAAGCATTCTAGTTGGAGCGTTACATGATTGCCCACTATTTAAAAAACAGTGACTAGCTCCTCCAGCAACAGCAGCTTCAAAATCTGCATCATCTAGAATAATATTTGCGGATTTTCCTCCTAATTCTTGAGACACTCTTTTAACTGAATCTGCTGCCCCTTTAGCTACACTTATTCCAGCTCGAGTAGAACCAGTAAATGACATCATATCTATACCAGCATGGGAAGACATAGCCTCTCCCACAGTAGGGCCATCACCATTTACCATATTAAAAACTCCCTTTGGAACTCCTGCTTCATGGAGTACTTCTGTAAAAAGAATAGCATTTAAAGGAGCTATTTCAGTTGGTTTAAGAACCATAGTGCATCCTGCAGCTAAAGCAGGAGCAACTTTGCATGAAATTTGGTTTATAGGCCAGTTCCATGGCGTTATCATTCCAACAACTCCAATTGGCTCTTTTCTTATTAAAGTTTTACCTTTAGTTTCTTCCCACTCAAAGTTTTGAAGGATCTCAATTGCTTGAGAAAAATGACCCAACCCAGTTGCAGCTTGTGCTGCTTTCGAGAGTGAAAGAGGAGCGCCCATCTCATTAGAAATTGTTTCTGCTATTTCATCATATCTTGATTGGTATACCTCAACTATTTTTTGAAGTAAAGCAAGTCTATCCTCCACAGAAGTCACACTAAATGAATTGAAAGCTTCCTGTGCAGCTGATACTGCCTTATCAACATCAGCAGAAGATCCTAATGCTATTTTAGCAATGACTTCTTCATTTGAAGGGTTAATAACTTCGTATGAATTTACACCTTCTACAGGGTCTACCCATTCACCATTTATGTAAAATTGATTATAAGTCTTCATGTTTCTTACTCCTTAATAAAAAAATAAAAATATGATGCAAGTATATCTAGCAAACTATGTTCTGTCTCTATTTAGCTGTTAAAACTTTAGCTTTCAATTGAGGTTGTATTCTTTCAACCCATTCCCTTAGATAAGCACTTGTTTCTCTTGGATCTATTATTTCATGAACAGAAAAACTTTCTGCTCTTGGAAAAGGATTCTGCTGTTTACTCATCTTCTTTTCTATTTCTTTTCTTTTAGCTTCGGGATTATCAGAAGCTTCTATTTCCTTCTTAAATGCTACAGCTACTCCTCCTTCAAGAGGTAGTGGCCCAGATTCTGCTGAAGGCCATGCTAATACGTAACCATTTGGTCCGTAGTGAGCTGCTGCAGCAACCCCAAAAGATTTTCTTATCATTATGGTTGCCCAAGGCACTTCAGTCTCTGCTACAGCAAGAACAGCTTCAGCTCCATGAAGTATAGTTGCTTCTAGTTCTGCATCAGGTCCTATTAGAAAACCCGGTTCATCTACTAGACTAACTATTGGTAAATGAAAAGTGTTACAAAGCTTAACAAATCTACTTGTTTTCTTGGCACCTTGAGCTGACATAGATCCAGCATAAAAATTAGAATCATTTGCTAAGACTCCAACAGCATAGCCATCTATACGCGCAAATCCGGTTATTATTCCCCTTCCAAAGAACTTAGTCATTTCAAAGAAAGAGTTGTTATCGACTATCGAGTTAATTATTTCTCTCATTTCATAAGATTTTTTTCTATCCTTAGGAATGATATCTATAAGGATATCTTGGTTATCTTTTTTATTATCATACTCCTTACCTCTTGGAGTTAACTCATGAACACTCTGAGGAAAATAAGACAAGAAATTTTTGATTTGCATGAATGCATCTTTTTCAGTTTCAGCTACATTATCAGTAACTCCATTCATACTGTGGATATGAGAACCACCTAGTTCTTCTTTTGTTATTTTTTTCCCAAATGCCCTTTCTACTATAGCTGGTCCTGCTACTAAAATTTGGGCTGTTTTTTTAGTCATAATCCTAAAATGAGAAGAAACAAATCTGGCTGCAGGTAAACCAGCAACAGGACCTAAAGCCGCAGAGATAACAGGAACTTCTCGGAGGCTATCTGCAATAGATTTAAATCTAGATTTAGAAAAAACTGGATCCCCTCCATAACCACCTTTTTTCTTGCTGGTTCCAGCTACCGAGCCTCCACCACCTTCATGCAACCGGATAAGAGGCACTTTATAATTAATAGCTAATTCCTCTGTATAAACACTTTTTCTTAACCCTGCAGGGTTAGGAGAACCTCCACGTACAGTAAAATCTTCTCCTCCAATAATTACTTGTCTTTTGTTTATCTTAGCGAATCCTAAGATAAAATTAGCAGGCACAACTGATTTTATTTGCCCCTTTTCATCTTTTTCTGAGTAACCAGCTATTTCTCCTTGTTCTCTGAAAGAGTCTTTATCAGCTAATTTATCTATTCTTTCTCTTAGTGTCAGCCTGCCTTTTGCATGTTGAAGAGAAATTGCTTCTTTTCCTCCTTGCCTTTTTGCTAATTTCTTTCTTAGCTTTATTTCATCTGTTTCTTTCTTCCAATTCATATTTCTTTGGTGCCCCGTTCAGGATTTGAACCTGAGGCCTCTGGATTAGGAATCCAGCGCTCTATCCGACTGAGCTAACGGGGCTGCTTTAACATTATATTTCATAGATGGAAGCAATTATTTGATTAAACTTGGGTAGGATTAGTTTCTCCAGCATAAACTATTTTTGGATCGAACACCTTTTCTTTTTCTAAGAATTTTAGTTTTGTAGAAGACTTATTCCCTTTTCTTACAGCCCTATAGAAGCAAGATTTATATCCAACATGGCAACTTGCTCCTAGTCCTTGTACTTCTACCTTTAGCCATACTGCATCTTGATCATCATCTATTAAAATTTCTTTTACTTTATGTATCATTCCACTAGAAGATCCCTTTTTCCAAAGTTTTTTTCTACTTCTACTCCAATAATGACCTTGACCTGATTTGATTGTTTTCTCTAAAGACTCAGTATTCATATATGCATGCATTAGAACTTCTTTAGAACTGTAGTCAGTAATGATGCAAGGTATTAAACCTTTTTGGTCGAATTTTGGAGATAGTAACTCCCCTTCTTCCACTTGATAAATATTCTCTCTAGGTACAAAAATAGATTTTTTCAACTTCTTTTCCTCATGATTTATAGGCAGTATTCTAAATTAAATAGAGTTTAAGGTTAATAGTATATGTACCTTTAATATGTACCTTACATATAGACATGCAATAAACTTTGTTAAAATAGAGGAATTATTATGTAAAAGTAGTGTCAGAATTGCTCAAAACAAAAAATCTCACTTGTAAAAGATCTGAAAAGATCATCATAAATAATTTAAATTTTACTATACCTCAGGGTAAGAATGTAGAAGTCATAGGATCTAATGGTTCAGGAAAGACCACTCTTCTTAGAGCTTTGCTTGGTTTAGTTCCTGAAACAGAAGGAGAGATATTGTGGCATGGGAAAAACATAAAGCAGGTAGAAAATAATTTTTACAAATCTTGTTTTTATCAAGGTCATAAACTAGGAATTAAAAAATCTTTAACAGTCTTAGAAAATCTCAAACATCCCAATTTTCCATTAATATCTAAAAAAGAGAAGCTTTATTCAGCAGCAAAGAAAGTTGGTATATCTGACCTAATGCATCGAGTATCTTCTAACTTATCTGTAGGACAAATTAAAAGAATAGCCTTAGCTAGATTATTGATATGTGATTTTGATTTATACCTCATTGATGAACCCTTTACTGCTCTTGATAATGAAGGGACTGATTTGATTCAATCTATCATAGTAGAGCTTAACAACAGAGGAAGTTCTTTCTTAGTAACTGGGCATAGAGAATCGGAATTAATCTCCGATAAAATTTATCTGGGTGATACCGGTGAATAATAGATCTAATTTAACTCAATGGATATTGCTTATATTAAAGAAAGATCTTTTATTGTCTTATAGAAGAGCAGCAACTTATATGACACCTTTGATATTTTTTTTAATAGTAGTGACCTTGTTTCCCTTAGCTTTGGGACCAGATAAATCTTTATTATCTACTTTATCTCCTGCCATTATTTGGGTGACAGCATTGTTAGCTTCTCTATTAGCAGTAGAAAGTATCTTTCACGAGGATTATAGAGATGGGACTTTGGACTATTTCTTTATCAGCGGAGAACCTATTTTTATTTTGATATTTATAAAGGTTTTAGGTCATTGGTTGGTAACTGGCGTACCTCTGCTGATTGCTGCTTTACTAAGTAGTTTAATTTTATTTATGTCAAAGGACATAATAATATCTTTATTTATAAGTCTCTTTTTAGGTTCTTTCTCACTAAGTTTATTAGGTGCTTTAGGAGGAGCATTATCACTAGGCAGAAGTGCAATATTGTCTGCAATAATAGTTTTGCCTTTATCAGTCCCAATACTGTTACTGGGATCTGCGACTGTTTTCTCAGCTATAAACTACTCAGACTATTCTGTTTATCTTTTTTATATGGGAGCAATTTTATCCTTAGCGATCCCAGGACTTTCTTTAGCTACAGTAGAAGCAATAAAATTAAACTATGAATAATCTTCTAACAAATATACAAAAATGGATGGTTTCCATGGGGTCTAGTCCTAGCATCTTTAGGTTTATTTCAACTATTTTCCCTTGGCTTTTCTTTTTTTCTATCTTGTTTTTAATGGGATCTCTTTTTTGGGGACTAATTGTAGCTCCAACAGATTATAAACAAGGAGATGCTTATAGGATAATTTTTATTCACGTCCCATCAGCTATTTTGGGGCAATCAGGATATATTTTTATGGCGGTATTTGGTTTCATTTGTTTAGTTTGGAGAGCAAAAGTAGCTGGAATGATTGTAAGGTCAATAGCACCAGTAGGAGCTAGTTTTACTTTATTAGCATTAGTGAGTGGCTCCATATGGGGAAAACCTACCTGGGGAACTTGGTGGGTGTGGGATGCAAGATTAACCTCTACTTTGATATTGTTCTTTTTATATATTGCTATTATTTCCCTTTTATCAGTTATAGAAAGTAAACAAAAAGGTGATAGGGCTGGCTCTATCTTAGCTTTGGTAGGTGTTGTTATCATTCCTATAATAAAAAAGTCTGTAGATTGGTGGCAAACTCTTCATCAAAGCTCTACCTTTAGTTTAAGTTCGTCCCCTTCAATGACAGCAGATATGTATTTACCATTGCTGTCTTGCGTATTAGCTTTTTATTTAATTTTTCTAGTTATAGTATTGAGTAGAATGAAATTAGAGATTGTACAAAGAGAGAGATCTACTAATTGGGTAAAGAATTTCTATTCTTGATCAACATGAACAATTTAACTTTATATAATTTATTATTTATGGATGGACAAGGTTTGTTTGTGTGGTCTGTATTCGTAGTTTTATTGTTTGTAATAATATGGAATTTATATATACCTTATAAGAAATTAAAACAAATAATATCTACAGACTTTTCTGATATTTCAGAAAGAGGAAGAAATTGAACCCTATAAGAAAACAAAGAGTGTATGCTTTGGTCGCAATTCTTTTGGGAGTTTCTGTTGCTATATTTCTTGTGTTGAATGGACTAAAACAAAATCTAAATCTTTTTTATACCCCTACCCAAGTAATTAAAGAAAATCTTCTAGAAGTTAATAAATTAGCAAGATTAGGAGGGATGGTTAAAGAAAACTCTTTTACTGAACATACGAACTCGCTCATGAAGAGCTTTGAGATAACAGATTTTAATGAAAGTATTATGGTTGTTTATAAAGGTATATTGCCTGATTTATTTTCTGAGGGCTCAGGAGTAGTTGTGCAAGGTATGCTAACCGAAGAAGGTAGTTTTGAAGCTAGTGAAGTGCTAGCAAAACACGATGAGAATTATATGCCTCCAGAGGTTGCAAAAACTCTAAAATATAAGTAATGATTCCAGAATTAGGGCATCTTTTTTTGATCAGCGCTTTGGTTTTAACTTTTGTCACTGGTTTTCTTCCTTATATTGGTGCAGTAATAGGAAGGCATGTATTTTTTAACTATGTATTTGCAATTTCTAAATTCAGTTTTCTTTTAATCTCCATTAGCTTAATTTGTCTCATTTACTCTTTTTTAGTAGATGATTTCTCGGTAATGTATGTTGCTTCAAATTCTAATACAAATCTCCCTTTTTATTACAAATTGACAGCAACTTGGGGTGCACATGAAGGCTCTCTATTATTATGGATATTTTTTATTTCGCTTTGGAAAGTTTTGTATTTAAACAGAAATGGAAGCGAAGAAAATTTTAATATCATAGCTTTAACTATTATTAATCAGGTTGTTTTTACTTTCATTGCCTTTACTTTATTTACTTCAAACCCCTTTGAAAGAATCTTGCCTTTATCTCCTATACAAGGAAATGATTTAAACCCACTGCTTCAAGATTTTGCTTTTACTATTCACCCACCTCTGTTGTATTTAGGCTATTCAGGATTAGTAGTTCCTTTTGCAATGGCAGTTGCAGCAATGCTTACAGGCAATACAGATTCACTTTGGTGCAGATTCGCAAGACCCTGGGTATTGTTGTCTTCAGGGTTTTTAACATTAGGAATATCTGTAGGCAGCTGGTGGGCCTACTATGAACTTGGATGGGGGGGTTGGTGGTTTTGGGACCCAGTAGAAAATATGGCTTTTGTTCCATGGCTTGTTTCTGTAGCTCTAATTCATTCGCTTATCACAAGTGAAAAAAGAGGTTTATATAGGAATTGGTCTTTGTTGTTAAGCATTCTGGCTTTTGCAACAAGCTTACTTGGAACCTTTTTAGTTAGATCAGGAATCTTAACTTCTGTTCATGCTTTCGCTTTAGATCCAGAAAGAGGGGTGTTTATATTGGCAATATTTTTCTATTTTATCTGTGGTTCATTACTAATCTATTTTTTTAAGAATAGCAAAATTAGAGAAGAAGCAACTTATAACATTTTGTCTAAAGAATTTGGCTTCCTATTAAATAATATTTTATTAGTTGTTCTTGCCTTATCTATACTATTTGGAACTATTTTTCCTTTAATTTATGAAGCTATAAACGTTAGACAAATATCTGTTGGAGCTCCTTATTTTGACTTTCTTATTATTCCTTTTGCAGTAGGTTTATCTTTTCTACAAGGTTTAGGACTTTATTTAGGTTGGCATAGCACAAAGAGTTTTAATTTCTTGATTAGATTATTGGTTGAAACTTTTACTATTATGATAATCATTTTTTTAGTTCTTTATTTCTTATTTGGAGAAGGAAATTTCTATCTTCTATTGTCTATCTTAGCTTTTAGCTGGATCTTATCAGGAACTATTTTAGATAAACCCTTCAACACTAAAAATTCAAAAGAGATTAGAGATTTCTTGTACTACAGAGCAGAGGTGATATTTGCTCATTTGGGTACAGCTTTTTTAATTCTAGGAGTCGGGGTGGTCTCTACTTACTCAATGGAGACCGAGGTTTTACTTGCCCCTGGTGAAGAATTCAAATTAGGTGATTCAAAATTTACTTTTAAAGAAATAAAGACTAGAAAGGAACAAAATTATAATTCTACCCAAGCAAGGCTTTCTGTCTCTACTAACAACAGTTCATACGACTTAATAACGGAGAAAAGATATTATCCTTTTGCAAATCAAATGATGACTGAAGCAGGCATTAAAACCCTTATCACTAAAGACTTTTATGTCACTTTAGGAGACGAACTTGGGGAAAAATATTCTTTTAGATTACAAATTAAGCCCTTTGTAAGGTGGATTTGGTTTGGAGCCCTCATGGTAGCTATAGGAACTTTTTTATCAGCATATAGACAAAGAAAGAGAAATGAAAAAATTTCTTAACTTGCTTCCATTGGCATTTTTTGCAGGTTTGGTTGTAACTCTTTTTTTCTTATTGGGAAAAGACAATACTGAACTTAAGTCTGTAATGATAGAAAAGAATTTTCCTTCTTTCTCTCTTTCAACTCTAGAGAATCCCAATATTTATATAGATCAGACAAGTATCAAAAAATTACCGGCTTTGATAAATATATGGGCAACATGGTGTATTGCATGCAGAGTAGAGCATCCTTTTTTGATGGAACTGAAAGATAAATCAATTATCTCCATTTATGGTCTTAATTATAAAGAACGAGATAATGGAGACAAAGCTAGGAAACTTTTAAGTAGGATTGGCAATCCTTACGAATTCAGTTTCTTTGATCCCAAAGGTAAACTAGCCATAGATCTAGGGGTTTATGGAGCTCCTGAAACATTCTTTATTGATAAGAATGGGTTGATCAAAATTAGACACGTGGGTCCTTTAACAGCAGATATTTGGGAAGAAAAATTTAGTGCTTTACTAAAGAAATAATCCAATGAAAGCTTTTTTTATTTACCTTAGTATTTTTATTTTCTGTAATTCTATATCAGGAGATAATTTAAAAGAGAGGTATTATTTTGGTGACCCAGTAGACCAGCAAAGGTTTGTTAATTTATTAGAGGATCTTAGGTGTCCAAAATGCCAATCTTCTAACCTTTCGGGGTCCAATGCCCCAATTGCTCAAGATTTAAAATTAGAAGTTTATAATCTCATTGTAGAAGGCAAATCAGATAAAGAAATAACTGAATTTCTTACAAGTAGGTACGGTAATTACATACTTTACAAACCTCCCTTAGAAGTAAATACTTTAATTTTATGGATGGGACCTTTTGTGTTCTTATTGCTAATTTTAGCTATATTGTTTTATCTAAGATCTTCGTCTAGAACTAGATTCAAGAATTCAAAAGATTTGAGATAAGCCTATACCAAGAAATATTTATCAAAACTAATGAGTAATTTTCTTATCTTTTCTTGTGCTTTCTTTATAGCGGCTTTTCTTTTTTTTATCCTTATAAATGTTAAGCATAAAAATAGTAAGAAGATTAGAGAAGAAAGAAATAGAAAATTATTCGAAGACAATATTTCTCTACTTAACAATAAAGAGACCATGTCTAGTGATATATCTGAAGTCGTAGCTAAAGAAAGCGAAACAACTCTTTCTAACGACTTACTAACTGAAGAAGCATCTTTAAAGATCATTCCTCAATCAACTCTAAAAGTTGGTTTTATTTCCTTAATGGTTTTAATGAGTATTTTGGCTATCTACTTTAAACCATTTGCTCTAGGTTCATCAGATCATGTAGAGAATAGGATCAAGTTAGATATTTTCTTAACAGATTCTAAAATTTCAAATGAAGAATCTAGAAATGAGATTTTAAGAATTTTGAAATCATACTTCAAAAAAAGGAATATTAGTTCTACAGGATGGAGTCTTTTAGCTCAACGATTAAATGACTTAAGAGAATACGATTTGTCCTCAAGTATATACAAAAATCTAATCGAAGATTCTCCTGAAGATCTTTCTATAGATATTTATTCTGATTATGCTCAGACTCTTTTTATGTTAGATAAAAGTAAGTTTACCCCTAGAGTGAAAACAGCAATATCAGAAGCATATGAAAAGACACCTTTAAACCCAGCTGTGCTTACTCTTAAGGGAATCCAGGAATTCCAGTCTGGAAAGCCTATAGTAGCAAAAGGATATTGGGATAAAGCCTTAAATAGTATAACAGATGAAGACCAAAGGACCGCTTTGGAACAAGCTATAAATTCTTTATATTTAAGAAAAAATCAGTAGTTTCCTACCTACAAATAGTCTAGACTTGGCCTATAAATGGAAAGATATTCTGGTCTTTCTCAATCATCCTTAATCTGGATGGAGGGTTCCTACCCTCAAATTAATCTAAGGTCATGAAACTAAAGTCTGTAAAGCTATCAGGTTTTAAATCTTTTGTTGATTCAACAACGGTATTATTTCCTTCCCAAATAACATCTATAGTGGGTCCAAATGGATGTGGAAAATCCAATGTTATAGATGCTGTTAGGTGGGTTTTAGGAGAAAGTTCAGCTAAAAACCTTAGAAGCGAGTCAATGTCAGATGTTGTATTTAATGGTTCTAACTCTAGAAAACCAGTTTCTAGGGCTTCAGTAGAGCTAATGTTTGATAATAAAGAGGGAAGAATAGGAGGAGAATTTGCTACCTATAATGAGATTTCAGTTAGAAGAACTTTAGATTTAGATGGCCAGTCAAATTATTACTTAAATGGAACTAGTTGTAGAAAAAGAGACATTACAGATCTTTTTTTGGGAACAGGTTTGGGAGCAAGAAGTTATGCAATTATAGAACAAGGAATGATAGAAAGGTTAGTAAGTTCGAAACCCGAAGAAATGAGAGCTTATATAGAAGAAGTTGCAGGAATATCAAGATACTTAGAAAGAAGGAAAGAAACAGAATCAAGAATTAAAAGAACTAAAGAGAATCTTAGTAGATTAGGAGATCTTAGAGAAGAAATAGGAAGGTTGCTTTTTAAATTAAAACAACAATCTAAAGCTGCAGAAAAATATTCTTTATTAAGGAAAGAAGAAAAACATTTAAGGGGCCTATTGTCTGCAACCCAATGGTTAGATATTTCTAAGTTAATAAAACAGAAAGAACAACAAATAAAAGATCAGGAAATAAAGTTTGAAGAAATTAATACCGTCAAGACAACATCTGATTCTAAAATCGAAGAGCAAAGGACTAAACAAATTGAGTTGCAATCTTCAATGGATAGTGAGCAACAAAAGTTTTATAGCGTGGGGGCTGATATTTCAAGAGTTGAACAAGAAATAGATACTTACAAAGAAAAAACTAGGGATCTAAAAGAAAAGATTTCTACCAACAGGCAAGAATTAGAGTCTAAAGAAAGAGAACTAAGAAGATTAAAAGATCAAAAGAAAGATATTGATGCAGATATATCATCTATTCTCCCAATATTAGAGGATCTAAGAGAAAAACAGCTAACCGACCCGAGTTCTCTAGTTGATCATCAAGGGATAGAGAAACACTGGCTTGATCTTAAAGAAAAGGTTGAAGCGTCTATAGAAGAGGTAAAACAGATAACAATAACCTTGCAAACTTTTGATCATAAAACAACTTTTGATAAAGCACATCCTGATATTCTTCCTAAACTAGAAGAAATAAAAGTTAATTTAGAGTCTTATTCAAAGAAACCTTCTCAACTAGCATCTCAGATGAGCGATCTTCTTTCTGAGAGTTCTGAAGATAAAGAGCAAAGAATAGATCTGCTTGATAAGACAAAAGAGTTTGCAGATTTGCAAGCAAGTCTTGCAACTAATGCTTCTCAGCAGAATCACTTAAGCATACAAGTAGAAGAAATAAGAACTTTAATCTCATCATCTGAAAGAGAGATTTCTGTTTTAGATAAACCTCAGAAGAATGCAGTTAAATCTTTAGAAGATCTTTTAGAAGACAGGTTAAAAGTAGAAAGGGATTTAACTAATAATAGAACCTTACTCGAGAAGTGTGCTGAAGTTATTAGCTCAATAGAAAAAGAAAAATTTAAGAAAGAGCAGTTGTCTTTAACCTTAAGGGAAGAGTTAGAAAAATTACGCCTCGAACTTCAGGCTTTAAATATTGAGTCAAAGAATATAGAAACCCTAGTTGAAGAAAATAAACTAGATCTTGAAAAGCTCGTATTAGAACTATCTGAAGAACCTACTATAGAAAGTCTGAAAGAAGAGATTGAAACAGTAGAAAGAAAGATTTCAAGACTAGGTGCCATAAATTTAGCAGCTATGGAAGAATTTGCCCAAGAAGAAAAGAGAAAACTTCATCTTGATGCTCAGAATGAAGAACTAAATAATGCTCTTACAACTTTAGAGAAGGCTATTCATAAGATAGACAAAGAAACTAGGACTACCTTTAAAGATTCTTTTGACTCTTTAAACACTAAGCTAGCAGAATTTTTTCCAAAGTTATTTGGAGGAGGTCATGCAGAGCTAGTTCTCTTGGGTGATGACTTGTTAACTTCTGGAGTAGGGATCATTGCCAAACCTCCTGGGAAAAAGAATACAAAGATTGCTCAACTATCTGGCGGTGAAAAAGCTCTTTCAGCTATAGCTTTAGTATTTGCTTTCTTTGAGTTGAATCCTGCACCCTTTTGTATGCTAGATGAAGTAGATGCTCCCCTAGACGACTTAAACACTATGAGGTTTATTGGGTTGATAGAAGAAATGTCTGAGAAAGTCCAGTTTATTTATGTTACTCATAACAAGATATCTATGGAGAAAAGTAAACATTTAATGGGAGTAACTATGCAAGAACCAGGCGTTTCAAGGTTAGTTGCAGTAGATATCGAAGAAGCTTTTAGATTGGCAGCTAATTAAATTCACAGAGTATGTTAAGTCTTGCTGAAATTATGACCATTTTAATTGGTGCAATACTTTCCTTAACAGTAGTTGATGGAATTAGAAGGGCTAACAAGAAAAGAAAGAGGAGCAAAGAAGAGCAGATCAAATATTCTTTCAATGAAGAGGAAGTCGTTGCTGAAACTGTTGATGAACCAAAGCAACCAGAAGAGTCTTCTGAATGGAAAAACCCCTCATCTGAAGAAATTTCTAATAGTTCTCAAAATTCAGAAACATCTGATAAGAATAAGTTAATTATCTTAAACATAACCTCTGAAGATGGAGATATTTTTACTAGAACCTTTTTATCTCAGAAACTTTCTTTATTTAATCCAGAATATGAAGAAAAAGGTTTCTTTACCTTTAGAGGTTCAGATAATTCTGTCTTATTTTCTTTACTAAATGGCAGAAAACCAGGGACTTTTCTCCATAATAACGCTTCGCAGGATATTTCACTTGTATTAGATTTAACTAATTCAGTTAATCCAGTCGATGCTCTTGACCTTTTGTTTTCAGTGGCACATCATTTCTCAGAGATTATCCAGTGCAACATTTTAGATGAGAATAGAAATTTACTTACAAGACAAATGGAAGAACATTTAAGATATCAAGCTCAAGAATATCAAAGACAGCGAATACCTAAGGTTTCTTAGTTTATATAGATATGGTATCAAAATCTGAAGCAAGACTTCGTATAAAAGCATTACATAACTTAATATATAAAAACTCTCACAGATATTATGTTTTAAATGATCCTACTATTACAGATGATGAATTTGATGTTCTATTTAATGAGTTAATATCTTTAGAAGAAAATTTTCCTGAATTGATCTCTGAAAACTCTCCTACTCAAAGAGTAGGTTCTAAGCCTGCAGAAGGATTTAAGAAACTTCAACATCTTAAACCCATGTTGTCTTTAGAAAATGCTTTTTTAGATCAAGATCTGAAGGACTTCGAAAAAAGAATAAAAGATCGTCTTTCTCACAATAAAGTATTGGAATTTTGCTGTGAACCAAAGATAGATGGTGTGGCAGTAAATTTATTATATCAAACAGGTAACTTACTAAAAGCTGCTACGAGAGGTGATGGCAAAGAAGGTGAAGATATACTTCATAACGTAAAAACTATTCCATCATTACCTCTAGTGTTAGATCCAGGTGATTCGGTTTTACCTGAAATGCTTGAAATCAGAGGAGAGGTCTATATAGAAACAAAAGATTTTAAAAATTTAAACAAAAAACTAGAGAAAGATAAAGAGAAAGTATTTGCAAACCCCAGAAACGCTGCAGCAGGAAGTTTAAGACAATTAGACCCAAGAATTACTTCCCTTAGACCTCTAAAACTATTTGTCCATGGAATAGGAGCAATTCAACCCGATAAATCACTATTACCTAAAACTCAATTTGAGATGTTAAATTTATTGTCTGAATGGGGTCTTCCTGTAAATTCTCATAACGATTTAGTTTTAGGAATTAAAGGGTGCATTGAGTATTTTAATAAGATTGAAGGTAGCAGAGAACAACTCCCTTATGAAATTGATGGAGTGGTCTTTAAAGTAAATTCTTTTAAAAAACAATCTGGTCTAGGCAATATTGCAAGAGCTCCAAGGTGGGCTATTGCTAGAAAATTTCCAGCTGAAATAGGTATTTCTTCTATTCAGTCCATTTCTTTTCAGGTTGGTAGGGTTGGAAGTATCACCCCTGTTGCTGAGCTAAAACCGGTAAAAGTAGGAGGAGTGGTGATTTCAAATGCATCGTTACATAACTTTGATGAGATACAAAGACTTGATGCAAGAGTAGGCGATGAAGTGGTTATTAAGAGAGCAGGAGATGTTATTCCTCAAATAACTGAAGTTAAACTAAAAAAGAAAACTAAAAGAGGTCCTCGTATTAAAGTCCCCACAACTTGCCCTTCTTGCGGTAATACCCTTACTAGAGAAGAAGGAGAAAGCGTTCTGAGGTGTACTTCTTCTGATCTGTGTCCAGCGCAAAGGATAGAAAATATCAAACATTTTGTATCAAGAAACGCTATGAACATAGAAGGTTTAGGGGACAGAATTATCACTCAACTTGTAGATCTGGAACTAATTAAGGATATTTCTGATCTTTATACTCTTTCCAAAGAACAGCTTTTACAGTTAGATGGATTTGCAGACAAATCTGCTTCAAATTTAATTGAATCAATTGAAAAAAGTAAAAATACTACCCTGACTAGGTTTATTTATTCTCTAGGTATAAGGGAAGTTGGAGAGTCTACGGCTTTAAATTTAGCTTTATCCTTTAAAGATCTCAATAAACTGATTATTGCTGAAGAAGAAACTCTTCTAGAAATCAGAGATATTGGACCAGTAGCTGCAAGATTTATAAAGGATTTCTTTAATAAGAAGAAATCCTTACAAATGATTGAAAGACTAGTTTCCTATGGAATCAAGATGGTAGCTCCTCCCGATGCAGTTTCTAATCAACAATTAAGCGGAAAAACAATAGTTATTACTGGGACTTTTAATACTTTCACAAGAACTCAACTTAAAGAAGAATTAGTTAATTTAGGTGCAAAGGTTTCCTCTTCAATATCCGCAAAAACTAACATACTTTTAGTTGGAGAAAATCCTGGTTCAAAAGTCCAAAAAGCAATAGATTTAGGAATTGCATTAATGGATGAAAGCGAAGTTAATGAACTCATAGGCTAATCTCTTCTGATGATAAAACTTTATTCTATTTTCATAATAACTCTTTCACTATTGATTAGTTGTGCTACTTCTCCACCATCAACAACTCAAGATATCTGTAAAATATTTAAGGAAAAGAAATCTTGGTACAGAGCTGCTAAGAAAACAGAGAAAAGATGGAAAATTCCTATTTCAGTGTCTATGGCATTTATTAAACAAGAATCAAGCTTTGTAGCGGACGCTAAACCTCCAAGAACAAAATTATTAGGTTTCATTCCATGGAAGAGAAAAACTACAGCTAAAGGATATGCTCAAGCTATTGATGGAACTTGGGACCTTTATCTAAAAGAAAGGGGTGGATGGTTTACAGAAAGAAATGACTTTGAAGATGCAGTAGATTTCGTGGGATGGTATAACTATAAAAGCCATAAAGAATTAGATATAGCCACTACAAATACTAGAGCTCTATACCTGGCTTATCATGAAGGCAGGGGAGGTTATAAGAGAGGTAGTCATAGAACTAAACCTTGGCTGCTCTTGGTAGCAGATAAGGTTCAACGCCAGTCAGATAGGTACAATGCTCAGTACCAGGGTTGTAAGAAGAAATTGGGAAGGAGTTTCTTTCTCTTCTTCTAAGTTTGAGGTATGGTTAGGTTTTTTAATGCTATGAAAAAAATTATATTAGGTACCATTGTCCTAGTCATGACTAGCTGTACCTCTTTACCTAAGATATATACAGATTACGATCAAAATTACGATCGCTCGAAATATAAAACTTATAAACTAGAGCAACCAGAAATTGATGCTTCTCCATCTCAACTAAGCTTAAACCCTATATTATTTCAAAGAATAGAAAGAGCAATTCACACATCTCTTGGAGAAAGAGGAATGAAAGAATCTCCTGAACCAGATATGGTAATAAGATACTTTATTGGCACTCAGAGAGAGATTGATAGGAGTTACGATTCCTTTGGGTATTATCAAGGAAATTCTCGTCGTGGCTACATGGTAAATTCAGATGTTAGACATCGTAGAGTCGATAGAGATGTTTTATCTATTAGGTTTCATGACAGAATTACAGACGAAGTCTTTTGGTATGCATTCTCTAGATACAACAGGTTACCTTCTGAACAGGATCAAGCTTCCATTAATTCTTTTGTTGATTCTGCATTAGAAAAATTTTCAACTAATCAATAAACCTCTCCGGAGACAGACAGCTCGTAACTTCGAGATCCATGTTTATAGGCAGCTTATCAATAAGGTCAGCTATATACTGAGAACAAAAAGGGGCATTGGCGGTTCCTTTTGATCCATGTCCTGCATTTATATAAAAATTCTTAATTTTTCCTGTTATTGGTAAGTAATCTTTAGTAATGGCTCTTTTTCCTACCCATCCATCTTTCACTAAATATTTCCCTTCAACTATAGAGTTTAATTTAGTTAAATTCTCCACATGATCCTGTTCTAAAACTTTAAAAGGCCTATCTTCTGTGTAGGTCGATCCCACTGTATGTACATTATTATAAGAAGGAGAAACATAGCCTTTTCCGCATATAGGAACTCTAAGATTATCTAAATTAGGGTGCTTATCAATTAAAGTAATTTGACCTCTTTTATAACTTATACCATGAACACTGATTAATTCTCCAATATTATGAGAGGTGCAAAGACATAACTCATCAAACTTATAATATTTTTTCTTAGTTTTTACATAAAACACCTTATTTTTTTCTAAGATTTCAATAACCTTTTCATTTTTAAATAAAATATTGCTATGTTTTAAGATCTCTTTACACAATTTTTTTGAGCTAAGCCATCCTGCCTGTGGAAAAAAAAGTCCTTCTTGACTTAGATTCACACCAGTTAATTCTGAAGCTTGTTGAGCATTTAATTTTTTAAACAATGTTCCATCTGGTTTAGCTTCTAAAAGAGTTGTTTGTCTCTTCCTGGTTTGTTCATCATGATTAATTATAAAAACACCAGTTTTGTGCCAATGTGGTGATTTAAGGTCTTCATAGAACTTAGTTGAATATAGGAAAGAATGAAGTGAGAATTTTGAATAAGCATTGTTGGAGGCTGATAGCCTTGGGTAAAGAATAAAAGCAGGTTCAATCTCTGAGTGAACTTCATCTGTAGATTTCTTATCGAAAACAGTAATTTGATGTCCTCTCTGTGAAAGTAATCTAGCCAAAGAACTTCCAGATAATCCACCACCTATTATTCCTATCTTCTTTTTTTTATATTGTTCTTTTTTTGGAAGAGAACCCTTAGCTAAGCCTTTCAGCATATATTTTTTATTTCCAAAACCTTTTGATTGATTTACTGAGAAACTGTTTTCACTTATATTCAATCTTACAAGTTTTGCTGATGAGAAAGTTGATAGTGAAGTTTTATTATGACTTAGTTTTCGTAAATTCCTAAAAATCTCTTCTGACCACATCAATGAATTCCTTCGCGGAGAGAATCCATCTAAGAAGAAAGCATCAAATTTTGCTTGTTGTTTAGACAAGCTACTCAAAGAATCTTCTGCATCGTTATAGGCTATAGTCAGGTTTACGGAACCTTCAGAGAAATAAATTCTGTGCCAACCTCTGCAATTCAACGGATATTTACTAAGAAATTCTTTAGCTAGTGGCTCCAAGGAAAAGTTATTTATTATAAAGGTCTCTAGATCCTTAGATGAGACTGGACTATTTTCTATAGCAAAGTAATTTAAAAGTGAATCTTTAGGAGCATTCTTTATCCAAAGTCTCCAAGTATTTAAGAAATTTATTCCAAAACCTAGCCCTAGTTCAGCTATTGAGAATGATTCTCTGGCAGATAAATTTGAAAATCTTTTTTTTAAATTATTACCTTTTAGGAATACAAAATCTGATTCTTCTTCAACCCCTTGTTTCGAGAAATATAAATCTTCGTAAATCTTTGAATAGGGTGTTAATGGATCAGAAAAATCTATATCTGCATTTTTTAAAAAAAGAGAAGTATTTTTCTTTGCCAAAAAGTTCAGGAAATTACTTGTTGCTAGTAGGAATTTTGTTGAAAGGAATACCTTTGTCAGCCCTCATGTCTTGAGGCAGTCCTAGAACTTGTTCAGAAATAATATTTTTAAGTATTTCATCAGTTCCTCCTGCAATTCTGATACCAGCTGCGCCGAAAAATCCGTATTGATACATACTTTGTTCATTATCTGTTGTTTCATCTCTAATAATGCCAGCTGAGTCCATAAGGTCCATACCAAAGTTTGCTATCTCTTGAAGTTTATTCCCACTTACTACCTTTGTTATAGAGGCTTCCGGACCAGGTGTTTCCCCTCTTGATAAAGCTGAGATATTTCTATATTTGGTATATTTTAATCCACTATATTGGCAATACCAGTCTGCTAATTTATCTCTTACAGAGCCATTCTTTATAGCTAAATCACCATTTAAATCTTGTTTACAGGCAAGATTAAATATTTCTTCAAAATCGGGACCTGATGCATCTCCTACTGCTAACCTTTCATTCATAAGAGTTGTAAGAGCAACTTTCCATCCATCTCCTACTTCACCTAATCTTTGCTGATCAGGTATTTTTACATCTGTAAAATAGACCTCATTAAAATTTGCCCCTCCCGAGATTTGCTTTATAGGTCTTACTTCAACTCCAGGACTTTTCATATCTAGAAAAAAATAAGTTAGACCTTTATGTTTGTGAGCATCAGGGTCACTTCTGGTTACAAGAATACCAAAATCACTATAGTGAGCTCCAGATGTCCAGATCTTCTGCCCATTGATAGTCCAGGTATCACCTTCTAGAACCGATTTAGTTTTCAGACCAGCAAGATCAGAACCTGCACCAGGTTCACTAAAAAGCTGACACCAGACTTCTTCACCTTTTGCTAAAGGTGGCAGGTATCTTTTTTTCTGTTCTTCTGTTGCATACATCATTAAAACTGGACCAGCCATTCCTTGTCCTATCTCAAAAAAACCTCCGGGTACTTTATACTTTGAGATTTCCTGTCCCCAGATAACTCTCTCAATTGGAGTAGATCCTCTTCCGCCATATTCTTTAGGCCAATGTAAACAAGCCCACCCGTCGTCATATAATTTAGCTGCCCATTCTTTAGCCTTTGACAATGCTTCCTCTTCACTCAGGCTAGAAAGCGAATCATTGGGACCTTCTTTAAGTTCTGCATTAGCACTTAACCACTTGTCTACTTCTTTTCTAAAAGTAGCTTCTTCCTTAGTATCTTTAAAATCCACAATTATCTCCTATATTTTATTTGATCTTTCTAAAGAACTGATCAGTTTATCTTTCCAAATAGTCTGACTTCCAATATTAGCAGCCAATTGTCTACACCTTCTATAGTAAAGATGGCAGTCAAACTCCCAAGTGAATCCCATACCACCGTGAGTTTGAATGTTTTCTTTAGAACATTCATTGAAAGCTTCACTAGCACTCACTCTAGCTGTGGCCGCTGCTGTATTCAGTTCCGGTGCATCAGTACTTAGTGCCCAAGCTCCGAAATAACAATTAGAACGAGCAAGTTCTACTGCAATGAACATATCAGCTAGTTTGTGTTTTATAGCTTGAAATGAAGCTATAGGTCTACCAAAAGCAAACCTACCCATGGCATATTCTTTAGCCATATTCATACATGCTTCAGCGCCTCCAAGTTGCTCAAAAGCAAACAATACGGCTGCTCTCTCTAACAAAGTCTCTAATGCGATCCAACCATCTTCATCATTTCCTAATATTTCTGCCTCAGCTTTATTAAAATTAATAGAAGCATGCGATCTAGATGGGTCGAGGCTATTCTGGGACTTTATCTCAATGCCTTTAGCTTCTAAATCAACAATACAAAGTTTTGTTTTCTCACCTTCTTTAGCTGTTACTACAGCAAAATTAGCTATGTCGCCGTCAGGTACAGCAATTTTTTTACCACTTAACTGGCCGTTAGAAAAACTACAGCTCAAGTTATTACTAGTAGGAGCTGTATTAGTTTCAGTGTGTGCAAGTGTTCCCACAATTTCTCCAGCAGCAAGCTTTGGTAAATACTTTTGTTTTTGTTCTTTTGAAGCAGTAGCCAAAATAGATTCTGTAGCTAGATAGACACTTGAAGAAAAGGGTATAGGTGCAAGACTTCTTCCTAATTCTTCTGCTATTACGCACAATTCTAGATATCCTAAACCTAATCCATTAAATTCTTCTGGAATAGTAGTTGCTGTCCAACCCATTTCGACAACAGAATTCCACAAAGATTCATCATAAGAGAGCTCCCCTTCTAATATTGTTCTTGCCTTTTTTAGAGACTCTTCACCTTCAAGAAACTTACGAGCTTGGTCTTTTAACAGCATTTGATCAGACGAAAATTCAAAGTTCATTTTTTTTCCTTATAAAACTTTTTATATTGTAGCTTCGAAGTATTAGAAAGAAAGATTAAAATGTTTTTTGTGAAAAATAAAGTTTCTAAAGAATCAGATTCAGAAGGGTTAGATATCAAACCTGAGAGATCAGAAGGGTTACTAAATAAATCTAGAGGAAATATTGGTGGTGGCAGTAGGTTAATAGTTTTTTTTCTAGCTATATTTAATCTTGCTGGGTTAATAATTTTAGGATTGTGGTTTTTTAATACTTCAGATTACCAACAACAGGCTGGTCAGGGCTTTGTAGAAAGAATTAGTTTGGTAGAAGAGAAGCTGGAGAAAAATTCAACACTAAACAAAGAAGTTATTGACTCTATAGAATCACAATCTAAATTTTTAGAGAAAGAAATAAGAAAACTTTGGGATATTAGCAATAAGAAAAATAGGAAGAATATTGAAAAAAACTCTTCCAATATAGCTGAAATAAATAGTAGTTTAGAGGAGTTCAATCAGGTAACTAAAACTCAGGGTGCAAGACAGAGAGCTATAGACTTAGAGTTAGCAAAGATAGATAAAAGGTATACAGATTTGAAAGATAAATTTGAAAAATTAGACGCTTTAAATTCAGATTCGTCTTTAGAAGAAAGAATGATTGCTCAGGAAGAGGCAGTCTCATCTTTTGATGCTTATAGAAGACAAATAAATAGATCAATTCTTTCTTTACAAGAAAAAATAGAAAGGGTAGAGAACGCTACAGGCTCTTTAGTTGATTAGTGGGACATAAACTATTATCAGGCTTATAATACCAGCGAATTGCGGATGTGGTGGAATTGGTAGACACGCTAGATTTAGGTTCTAGTGCCGAAAGGTGTGGGGGTTCGAGTCCCTTCATCCGCACCAAAAGAATTACTTTTTGCTTTGTATCTTACCGTAAGCTTTTAGTATCAAATCTCTCATCCAAACATTGGAAGCATCTTGATCTTTACTTTCATGCCAATACAAATGAAGGATAAGAGGATCTATTTTAAAAGGAAGTGCTAAAGTTTTTAAATCTCTTCCTCTAGCAAAACTCTTTATTGAAGTTATAGCTAGATCAGATTGCTGGATTATATATGGAGCAACTAAGTAATGTTGAGCTCTTAGAGCTATTCTTCTCGATACACCAAGTCTGTTCAATGTCATGTCTACATGACCCATTCCTGAACTTCTCTTTGAAATATGTATATGTGATAGAGACAAATAGTCTTCTAACGAGAGCTTTCTTTTTTGTGCTATGGGATGACCTTTTCTTACTATGAGTACGTAATTATCTGAATAAATTTTCCTGTTTTTTAGAGTCGAATCAGTGTGAATAGGTGGATCAATAGCAAAATCAATATTCCCAGAGGCCAACTCTCTTGGTGTGTCTTCTCTAGGAGTAAGATAACTCTCTACATCTACTCTGGGAGCTTTTTTGCTTAATCTTTGTATTAACTCAGGTAGTAATCTGTACTCCGAAGTATCTCCTATGGAAATCTTGAAGATATTGTGGGCTGTTTTTGGATTAAATGTCTCTGATTCATTGATGGTATTTCTCATCAGATCTAGTGCATTTCTAATATCAGGCATTATATTCTGAGCAACAGGTGTAGGAATCATCCCTTTAGAAGTCCTAACAAACAATTCATCTTTAAAAGTATTTCTTAGTCTAGAAAGGGCATTACTAACGGCAGGTTGGGTTATTCCCAAGATTTCAGCAGCTTTTGTCAGATTCCTTTCCGTATATATGACTTCAAAAGTTTGAAATAGATTTAAATCCGTTTTTGTAAGACTCATAAAATAAACTGTAAAAAATAAACGATTCTATTATCTGCGGATGGACTACTTAACTTTAAGGAACTATCATAGTTTGAAGGTTCGGTTAAGGTGATTTCTATTATAAATGAAATTTATAATATATAGAATCATTAATTAGCTAAATTTATAGGGAGAAAAAATGCAATTTGAACATTCAAAAAAATCATTAGATTTACAACAAAGAGTTTCTAAATTCATGGATGATCATATTTATCCTTCTGAGGAAATCTATTCTCAACAAATGGAAGAATTCACCAAAGAAGGAAACAGATGGCAGATTCCGCAGATAATTGAAGACAAAAAGAAAATAGCCAAAGAAGAGGGCTTGTGGAATTTATTCTTACCTGAAAATCCTATGGGAGAAAGTATGAGTAATTTAGACTATGCTCCGATATGTGAATTAATGGGAAGATCACCCATAGCTTCAGAAATATTTAATTGCTCTGCTCCAGATACTGGTAACATGGAAGTACTAGCCCAGTATGGTTCACCAGAACAACAAGATAAATGGTTGAGACCTTTATTAGATGGGGAGATAAGGTCTGCTTTTGGTATGA
Source organism: uncultured Gammaproteobacteria bacterium (assembly GCA_964571215.1). Classification (GTDB taxonomy): domain Bacteria; phylum Pseudomonadota; class Gammaproteobacteria; order Magnimaribacterales; family Magnimaribacteraceae; genus CAJWPI01. The sequence continues at coordinate 6,674 of CAZMZZ010000012.1, read as the reverse complement.
CTGAGCCTAATGTTGCTTCATCTGATGCAACAAACATTGGAAGCTCTATTGCAGCAGATGGAGAGGAGTATGTAATAAACGGAGAAAAATGGTGGACGTCAGGAGCAGGAGATCCAAGATGTAAAATCATTGTTTTTATGGGAGTAACCAATCCTGATAATCCTAAACATTCTAGACAATCACAAATTTTAGTTCCAATGGACACACCAGGAGTAGAGATAATTAGGATGATGACCGTTTTTGGTTCCGATGATGCGCCGCATGGACATGCTCATATGAAATTTACTAATGTAAGAGTACCTAAAAGCAATCTCCTTTTAGGTGAAGGAAGAGGATTTGAGATAGCTCAAGGAAGGTTGGGGCCTGGAAGGATTCATCATTGTATGCGTTCTGTTGGAGTAGCAGAGAGAGCTTTAGAGCTCTTGTGTAAAAGGTCTACCTCAAGAATAGCCTTTGGTAAGCCTTTATCAGAGTTAGGTGGTAATTACGATGTGATCGCAGACTGTAGGATGGAAATAGAAATGTGTCGCTTATTGACTCTCAAAGCAGCTTATATGATGGATACTGTAGGTAATAAAGTTGCGAGAAGCGAAATAGCACAAATTAAGGTTGCAGTTCCTAATATGACTTTAAGAGTTATAGATAAAGCACTCCAAGTTCACGGAGGAGCAGGAGTTTCTCAAGATACCCCTTTAGCAAGGATGTATGCCGGTCAGAGAACTTTGAGAATAGCAGATGGCCCTGACGAAGTGCATAGAAGAACTGTAGCTAGAGAAGAGCTAGGTAAGTATTCACAAACATAAACCAAAAAATTTATAAGAGGTATATATATGACTAGGAAACTTGTAGGTTATTCTACGGTTGGAACTAATAATAAAGAGAAAGCAGAAGAATTTTATAATGCTATTTTTAGCTTTATTGATGCCGAAAGATTTTCAGATCCCACAGATGACAGAATTACTTTTTGGATGAGAGATGGAGGGAAAGAATTTGTCTTAGCAATAGCAGTTCCTTATAACGGAGAAACTGCTTCTTCTGGTAATGGTTCTATGACGGGGATTTCCTTGGATTCTCAAGAAGAGGTAAAACAGATGTATGCAAAAGCTATAGAACTTGGAGCTCAAGATGAAGGCGAACCTGGAATGAGGGGTGGAACTTTCTATGGTGCTTATTTCAGAGACTTAGATGGCAATAAGTTAGTATTCTTTCATTTCAGCTAAAAACATCCTTTAGAGACCTGACTTATTGGTTTAAGAGCCACCATCAACAAACAGGCATTGCCCCGTTATCCAACTTGATGCTGGCGATGCCATAAACACCACCGCAGAACCAATATCTTCTACCTCTCCTAGTCTCTGTAAAGGAAGGTTAAGAGCTTTAGTTAAAGAGTCTACTTCTTGCTGATTGGAGAGGTTAAGAGAATCTTTGAAATTATCAGTTGGTATTGGCCCAGGAGCAATTGCATTTACTCTAATATTGGGAGCAAGTTCTAGAGAAAAAGTAGCAGTTAGGCTATTTACAGCAGATTTTGCAGCTCCATAAGGACCATTTTTAATATTAGGTTTCATATTCTTAGATGTTGCAGAAGATATATTAATAATGGAGCCACCAGTTCCTTGCATATAATTTGATGCAATAACACATGCTGACCATACAGCTTTCAAGTTTAGATTAATTTGTGCATCAAATTCATCTTCAGAAGTCTTACTCATATATCTGGGCGTTGCGTCAGGAAGGCCACCAGCATTATTTACCCAAATATCTATTTTCCCGAATTCATTTTTAGTCTTTAAAGCAAGATCTTCTAATTGGTCTTTGTTTGTAACATCTGTAGGCACGATTAAGCATCTTTTTCCTACTGAAATGATTGCATCTGAGGTTCTTTGTAAGTCTTTTCTGTTTCTAGAAGCTACTACGATATCAGCACCAGCTTCTGCTAGAGATATAGCTATACCTCTTCCTATTCCTTTTCCAGCACCTGTTATTACTGCCACCATATTATTTAGTTTAAATTTTTCTAAGACATTCATTTCTTCACCCTATTTTATTTATTCTAAGTTTGCCCCTGAACAATGCTTTCCTGCTAAATATCCAAAGGTAAGCACAGGTCCTAAAGTTCCACCAGCACCTGCATAAACTGACCCTGTTACTCCAGACATTGCATTTCCTACAGCATATAAGCCCTTTATTGTTTTATCTCTAACAGAAAAAACTTGACCATATTCATTAGTTTTAAGTCCCCCATTAGTTCCAAGACATCCCATCTTGATTTCTACTGCAAAAAAAGGAGGTTTTTTTAATTCCCCCAAAGTAGCTTTAATTCCTTCTAAACTTCTATCACCATAAAAAGAGTCATAATCACTGTTACCCCTTAAAAATTGAACATCATCTTCATTTAAGACGTACTGGTTAAATTGATTTACGGTTTCTGATAAGTTATGGGGATTTATTTTAAGCTTAAGTGCCAGATCTTCTAAGGAAGAGCCTTCTATCATCCACCCAGGAGTAGAGGTATTTGGTTGAGAAGGTCCCGTTGCGTATCTACTTCGATATGTAGCATCGAAAATAAGCCAAGCAGGGATGTTATTGTAAGAATAAGTGTTAGGGTTAAAGTGATGAAAAGCTCCTGCTAAAGCAGAATAATTTGTTGCTTCGTTACAGAATCTTTTTCCTTCTTGATTTATCATTATTGAATGTGGCAAAGTTCTTTCTATAAGAACAGGGGAAGATTTTTGATAACCTCCTTGCCAGGTATCACCTGGTATTGCTAAAACTGGAGTCCACCAAGCACTAGTCATATTTCCCAAAGAAGCTCCAACTTCTTGTCCCATTATAATTCCGTCTCCAGTGTTTCCAGGCGGCGATGCAGGATGAGTCATAGGTCCACGAAGAAAAGATGAAACCAATTCCGTATTCCATTCAAAACCTCCTGTTGCAATTATCACACCTCTTTTACTATTAATCTGTTTTGTTTTTCCTTCATGCACAACTTCTACCCCAGTAACACCTTCTTTTGAAGATAAGAGTTTAATCACTCTTGATTTTAAGAAAGGTTCAATTCCTATATCTAGACAACCTTTAAGAAGGCTTCCGACTAGTGCTTGTCCCATTCCGCGGGAATCATTAGACAATCTTTCTTGCATATCTTCTTCAGCAACTTGGCCTGTCCCACCTCCTAAGGGAGTTTCGGATAAAGTCATTGGTATCGGAGGTCCATTACTTTGTATTTTGTCCTTCCAAGAACCTAATGCCTTAAAACTAAATAACTCATTATCTAAGGCTCTACCACCGCCCTTAATAGCTCCAGGGCTATTTAAATAGTAGTCTGGATATCCTTTCAAGACCTTTAAACGAACGGGTGAATTCTCTTCCATAAATTTGATTGCTTCAGCTGATTTAGAAACGAAGACTTCCAGCATAGAGGGATTTATATCTCCCTGAGAAAGGGATAAGAAGTAGTCCATGGCATCTTTTTTACTATCCTTAATTTTCAAGGCTTTCATGTGGTGGTTCATTGGTGACCACACTATGCCGCCCGATATTCCAGTTGTACCTCCTACTAGAGATTCTTTCTCCAATATGACAACATCAGATCCATAGGATTTTGCTGAAATGGCAGCTAACATTCCTCCAGCTCCACTTCCAATTACAATGACATCGTATTGCTCCTTCAGGTTTCCTCCCTTTTAAATGAATTTTAGTTTGACTTAATCTATCATGAAATTATTCTTTTTTTGAAGTTTTAATATATAGAATGTTTATATAACTTCCATAGAGTGGAATATGAGCAGAAAGAAACTAGAAGAAATTGCCAAGATAAACCGGCAGCATGCTGAAGACGGAACGGTAGAGTTAACTCAAAAGATCGTCGAAATACCTGCAAAATATTATTACGACCAGGACAGGTGGAATTCTGAGATAGAGAAGGTCTTTAAGAGACTTCCGTTGGTTTTAGGAGTTTCAAGTGAATTGAAGAAACCTGGAGACTATAAAGCACTAGAAGTCGTAGGCATGCCGGTTATTATAAACAGAAATTTCGAAGGAAAATTGAATGCCTTTTTGAATATTTGTCGACATAGAGGTTCGTCTTTGGTGGAAAATGGTCATGGAAATTCTAGTCACTTTAGATGCCCCTACCATGGTTGGGCTTATAGCGACGATGGAGAACTGATAGGTATTTCAGACAATGAGAATTTTGGTGATTTAGACAAGGAGTGTAATGGTTTAATTAAGCTGCCTATAGAAGAAAGAGCTGGAATAATTTGGGTAAATTTGGATCATAAAACAGAACTCTCTATGGATTCTTTTCTTTCTGGTTATGACGAAATGTTAGCGCATTTTAAATTTGAAGATTGGTATATATTCGACACAAGAACTCTTAAGGGACCAAACTGGAAAGTAGCTTACGATGGCTACTTAGATCTCTACCACTTACCTGTCTTACATAGTGAGACTTTCGGTACAGAAATATCTAATAAAGCCATGTTTTATGCTTGGGGACCACACCAAAGAGTTATTAGCCCATCTCGTCTTTCTTCTCAAGATGACTTTGATGGGGAAGGTATAGATTACAGTGAATTACCTATAAAAGAAGTACCTACAGCGGTCTTAATGACAGGTGTTTGGACCATATTTCCTCATGTCTCTATTGCTTCTTTTAATGGTGGGGGGAGAAGCGTTCTGCTGTCTCAGCTATTACCAGGAGCAAGTCCTGAAGAGTCTTATACAGTGCAGTACTACTTAATGGAAAAAAAACCCAATCAACAACAAAGAAAGGAAGCAAAAGAACAGTTCGATTTCCTTAAGCATGTGGTTAAAGAAGAAGATTACGCTACTGGGCTAAGACTTCAGAAAGGCCTTAAAACTGGTAAACTAGAATCAGTACTCTTTGGAAGGAATGAGAGCGGTGGTCAAGCTTTTCATGAATGGGTAGATAAAATCATTAACACAAAAAACAAAGATCTAAGTAAATTATTTTAAAAAAGAGTAAAAAGTTTAAGTAAATAAACTATTAACTTTGAAGAATAGCCACAAATAAATAGACACGTAGCTCAGTCTGGTTAGAGCACCACCTTGACATGGTGGGGGTCGGCGGTTCGAGTCCGCCCGTGTCTACCAGGGTTTAGTCAAACTGCTTTTCTACACTTGAAAAGAAGAAATAGAAAGTCATACCAAAGAACATAACCCCCGAAACTACATAAAAAACTGCATCCCATGAATTAGTTGCATTGAGTATTAGAACTGATAGATAGACACCAACTATTACAGGAATAGCACCGATCATATTAGTAATTCCCATTAATGTACCAGTATATTTAGGTCCAATATCAGCATGATTCACTATAAATCCTCCTGCAGCAAAACCAGAAAGAGCGTTTCCAATACATATAACAGTTATAACTGAAGCTACCGTTTCAAAAGACGGAACTAAGGCAAGACATATGCCTGCTCCTCCAAATCCTAGAGTATTACAAAGCTTTCTAACCCTTAAAAGCTTCATACCCTTACTCAAAAGGAAATCAGCAAAAAGACCTCCTAGATTTAAAAATACAAAAGAAGTGAGATGCGGAAGCATAGCCAGAAGACCTACGGAAGAAAATTCAACACCTAATCCTTGATTAATAAATATAGGCAACCAGGAAAGGAATACAAACAGTGAATAGTTGCTACAAAAATGAGCTACTGCAATTGCCCATAAAGCTTTATTGGTCATTAAGACTTTCCAAGGAGGGTTTTTTGCCTCTTCATTGGTGGGAGCATTCTCTTCTATTAAAGTTAATTCTTCCTTTGAGATACTTGCATGATCTCTAGGGGAGGAAGTGACAAATTTATTCCAGAAATAGAACCAAATAAAACCAACACCCCCGAAGAGATAAAAAGCCCATTCCCACCCCAAATGAATAACGATTAATGGTGTTGTTATAAGGGCAAAAACTGTTCCTATAAAAAGTCCACTATTAGTTAATCCAACAGCTCTAGATCTTTCTCCAATAGGAATCCATCTAGCATAAAGGCTGTGCCATGCTGGAAAGGTTATACCTTCTCCTAGTCCCATTCCTATGCGAGCTAAAATTAGTAAAGCGAAACTCATATAGGAGGCTAAGGGTGTCAAGATAGTAAATATAGACCAAATAATTAATCCATATCCAAGTACTTGCTTAGCTCCAAACTTGTCTGATAAATAACCCCCAAGAACTTGAGTCACAATGTAACCTACAAAAAAAGATGCTGAAACCAAACCTATTCTTTCATAGTCCCAACCTAACTCTTTAGCCATTGGAATGATTGTTATGGAAATATTGACTCTATCTATGTAGCAGATAAAGACAGCAAGAACGGAAAGAGTAACAATTTTAAACCTTACAGGCATGACTTATTAAACCATTGATTGGTATCATTTACTTAAATTCTTCATAATCGAGGTTAATTGGACTTCTTAAGATGGAATCAAAAAAAACAATAGATATTAATGCTGATTTGGGCGAGTTTCAGAATGCAAGTGAACTCACTAATGAACTAAATATCTTAAAATATATTAGTTCCTGTAGTGTTGCCTGCGGTGGTCATATAGGAAATGCCAATAGCATCACACTTCTTCTTGAAGAAAGTAAGAAATATGGTGTTACTGTTGGTCCTCACCCTTCTTATCCTGATAAAAAAGGTTTTGGAAGAAG